>JAQBAU010000251.1:0-11798 GCA_032126655.1 Desulfobacterales bacterium | reverse complement strand
TGTTCTCAAGAAGGGATCAACGGCAGAAGACCTGGCCGGCAAAATCCACAAGGAATTTGTGGACAAGTTCAAATTTGCAAAGGTATGGGCCAAGGAAGTCTATGACGGGCAGATGATCCAGCGCGACTATGTGCTGCAGGATGGAGACGTTGTAGAACTACATCTATAGAATTGAAAATTGAAAATTGAAAATTGAAAATTGTGTTCCGAAATGAACAGTGACGACTTGAAGAGAAGGACAAAGGAATTCGCTCATCGTTGTGTTAAGTTGGCTGCGAATTTACCTGATACATACCTGGGGAATCATGTTCGCGGGCAGCTGATAAGATGTTCCACATCGGTGGCTTCCAACTATCGTGCGACGTGTCTGGCACAATCAAAAGCTATTTTTGTATCCAAAATCAGCATTGTTTTGGAAGAAAGCGACGAATCATACTTCTGGTTGGAGTTCATTGTTGATGAAAAACTCCTGGGCATGAAACTTGTTCAACCTCTCTTGCAAGAGTCATCGGAGTTAATGGCTATTTTTGCTTCATCCAGAAAAACAGCAAGGAAAACCGGACCCAGAAAGAAAGCAAAACCAGACAGCTGAAAGACATGTTTTTCAATTTTCATTTTTCAATCTTCAATTTTCAATCGGGAGACTACCATGGTGCAAAGAGAAGAGCGGGCCGCGATGCCTGTCATCCCGTCGGACCGCGGCGATGACCTGCACAACTTGGATCTTTCGGATTCGGCGGACCTGGTGCTGTTTGTGGCTGGTAATCAGTTCATGGTAATGGATGAACTGATTCGTGTTTTTCAAGAGGAACACCCGGATGTCAAGAAGATCTTCTATGAAACACTCCCGCCCGGTCTGGAACTCAAACAGATCCTTGCAGGCGGCGCCCTTTTCCGCGACAGAGTAATAGACGTGGCTCCCGATGTGTATGCATCTGTGACAGTGAAAGCGATGGATCGTCTTGAAGAGGGTGGGTTCATTGAGACGGGGGAGCATTTTCTTTATCTTCACAATCGGATTGTCTTCATGGTCCCGGAAGGTAACCCTGCACGGGTTATGTCGATTGCTGATTTGGGGAGAGATGAGGTACGCATTTCACAGCCGAATCCGGAATATGAAGACATTGCTTACTACATCGTTGACATGTACCGGCAGGCAGGTGGCGAGACCCTTGTGCATCGAATCATGGAAGAGAAACGGGCGGAGGGGACAACGGTCCTGACAGTTGTACATCACAGGGAAACACCTCTGAGAATTCTGAAGGGGACTGTTGACGTGGGGCCGGTCTGGGCTACAGAGGTGATACATGCGCGTCAGAGCAATCTTTCAGTCGATATGGTTGAACCCGGAGAGGAATTCGATCAAAGAGACAACATAAACTACTATGTCTGCAAGCTGAAGGACGCTGCTCACGCTGACAATGCGGACAAATTCCTGGCCTTTATCAAATCGCCCCGCGCTCAAGGGATCTATGCAGCCTACGGCTTCGTACCTCATTACGAGAGTTCTTCATGAAAAATATAGAGAATTGAGGGCTCTGTTTGAACTGGAGTAAACGGTTTGAATACCCATCACTCCATTACTCCACTACTCCAATAGTTGCCGAGGCGACAGCCTCCGGAGGAGATACCATGGAACGGAAGCCAAAAGATACATTGATAGAGGACATTGACAAGGAGTTGCGTGCAATTGATGCGAGACTCAAGAAAGTCATTTCCAAGACCGACGCCCTTCTAAGAGAATCTTCCGAGACACCAGACGAGGCTGAGAACACCGGCGACGCAGAGAGCACCGGTGATGCCGAAAACAGCAGCAATGACAATCAGGATTGAACAATCTCACGCATGATCACCATCGGTTCTTCATCCCACCACGCCGAAGTCCTTCCCTACGCGCGGGAGCAGAGACAACAGCACCAGATGATAGTACTTGAAGAATCACCCGTGCCCGAATTTGCGGTGATGCTCAGTGGGAAAATCTCCGTCGATGAGTATCTGATGCCACTCGATTCAGGATTGCCCGAGTTTGAGCGTCTGATGTGCGGTTTGCTTCGGGAAATGCACATGGAAGGACGGCAGATCGTTCAGGTCGAACCCTATCTTGAAACCCTTCTTCAGATTCGCGAAAACCTTGCCAGTGGGAAGACACCCGAAGACATCGTCCAAGACCCAGATCTTGCAGAGGTTTATGAAGCGGAAAAACGCGCTACGGGAGCCCGTTAGGCAAGATTGTCATATGTGACTTGAATATAACGAATCAATCATATATGAAGATCGTTCAGTCGTGATTATATGCATAGCAAGGAGGCGCAATGTCTGACAGGAAGAAATTTCAGGGTTTCTTTGAGGAAGTTGGGATCAAGAGCACGAACGTGGATCCACAAGATGTTTTTCTTGAAATGGACGAGGATGTCGAATGGGAGAGTGCCCTCAGTGTTGGGCAACTGTGGTTTCTGTTTAGTAAGGATGAGGAGTACCTCGGACTCCTTAATGATGAGACCATGAAGTTTGAATCAAGGGAGAAGTAGGGGGAACGCAGTTCGCTCCGCTCACCGTTGTATCAATGGAGTAATGGAGTAGTGGAGTAGTGGGTCTCACAGGATTCTTGAGGGTTCTGTGTTCTCCATCACTCCATCACTCCAATACTCCAGTACTCCACTAATGCTCATCTCAAACCTCCAACCCCAGAATACAATCCCATAATTACAACGGGTTAAATAGACTCCGGGATTGTACTACGCCAGTGACAGCCCTATCGTGTCAAGCCTGGCGTTGACCCGTTCTATATTGACCGTGATTGCATCTTCGGGCTTCAGGTCTGCTCCGCAGTTCAGGGGGAGCGAGGATTCAATCATGTACTTGGTCAGAAGCACCACATACCTGTGGTGTCGCTTTTCCAGGACCAGCGCATTTTCTTTCTGGCCGAGCCGGCGTTCGAGGTATCTCAATATCCAGTAACGAGTACGTTCCCGCTGAAGTACGGCAATGTAACTCATTGGCTGCTCAACAGCCTGAGCAATCAACCTGAGATCTTCCTCGGAATATGAATCCCCCAGTCCCAGAAGTCCCTTCAGCTGGCGTTGGATGGCCAGATCAAGATATTTCCGGAGCGGAGAGGTTATGGTGACATAGACGTCGACTCCAAGGCCGGCGTGGGGTTCAGGCTCAACACCGATAATAACACGGCTCAACAGCCTCCGTTGCATCCAGTTCTGAAATAGCGTCCCACCATTGTCGTCAATAAGACGTCCGCGGGGTTCCATCTGGGCTCTGTATATGGCTGGTTGTCCCCGGTCCCGGAAAAATCGGCCGGTCAGACAATTAGCCAGGATCATACATTCAGACACCATAAAGCGACTAGGACTCTCTCGGTTTATTCGGCTAACGGAAATGTCTTTGTTGTTGTCGATCCATACGTTCATCTCGGGGAGAGTCAGGTGGAGGGCCCCGGCATCCAGGCGAATTTGGCGACGTTTCTTGGCTATTTCATAGATGGCGCCGAGTTCTGGATCTTCATTGACCATGAGATTGGCGTGATAGTAGGTCAGCTGCCGGTCAACATGGATGATACTCGGGAAGATCTCATACTCCAGAACCCTTGCCGAATGGTCAAGACGTGCCATCATGCTAATAGCCAGACTGTCTTGACCCTCTTTCAAACTGCAAAGATCTTCCGCCAGAGGTTTAGGCAGCATGGGGATACGTTTATCGGGCATGTAGATAGAGCTGCCCCGAGCCAGGGCCTCTTCGTCTACAGCGTCACCCCTGCCAAGGAAATGGGATACATCGGTAACGTGAACCCAAAGCCGGAACCCATCTTCTTCTGGCTCAATGCTGATGGCGTCATCAAAATCGAGCGTTCCCTGGCCGTCAATAGTTATGGTTGACAGATGCGAAAGGTCCTGTCGTTTTCCGTCCGGCGTGACCCTCTTCTTCTCTTCGCCTATCTCCTTTATGTCCGCCATGACCTCGGGCGGGAAAGCCTCAGATATTCCGAACCTATGGAGGTTCAGGTTCTCGTCCTGGTTCCAGAATCCCAGTTTTACCAGGAGTTGGAATGGACCGTCGATTGGGTCCAGGCCCGACCGTGCCATGATTTCCTTGCCAAGGCCGTAGTGAGGACTGTCCTTCCCAAAAAGATAGGAAGATTTCAGTATTTCAATGATCTCCTCGTTTCCCGTTAGGGCTGGCGGATCCTCGCCTGCCAATACTTTCCTGATCCACCGGCTTCCTTCCTCTATGGCATGTGCCTTTCTGGCCTCTTGTGCGGCCTGGGCTGCAATCTGGGCTACGCGTTCAGGGGCATAGGGGCAGAATTGATGCGTGTCAAACTTGAAATAGAGACGATCCTCAAAGAGTGCCCGCATGACAGCAGACGTGTGGTCGCTTGACATTGTACCATCAAAGCAGAATTCTGCCATCGTCTGCAGGTCAATCCACGTGGCTTCAGTGTGTAACACAGTCCAGAGAGCTTCGACGTCTATCTGCTTTTGCAGTTGTATTCTAGTGGCCACTGTGCTCTGTAGACGATTCACCAGTGCGTCCCTGCCCATGCCAGGGTCAAGGCGTTCACTGCCGACATGTGCCAGACGTTTTTCCGCATGGCTTATCTCGCGGTTGTGTTCCGTGAGCATACGAAGCTTGTGGTTTTTCTGGCCTAGCACAACAGCGCAGACGATCTGCTTGCGATCGATATATTCAACGATAGTTCCAGGTTCCATGGGGGAATTCATATCAACGGGGTGACTGAAAGTCAAGAAGGCCCAAGCTTCTTTGAACCGCAATAGCGAGCTCGTTCGCCGTAGCTTGACTTCGACGAGCTCAGTCGAGTCGCTGCGAAGCACTGCCGTAAGGCAGAACATCCCTCCAGCTTGCTGGAGGGATCTTCAAATCATTTTGACTCTTCTTCTTCTCTTTGTTAGCAATATGAGCCAAGAAAAGGCGTAAGGCGAAAGGCGTAGGGCCCATGGACAAACCTTTTGGGTGGTGTGTCGTGTGTTCGGCGCTCACCTCCGCCAAGCGACTCTAATGACCTCATGAAATCATACCGCCTTGTCAAACCGTACTTTGTGGAAAAGAGGCTCACAATTGTGGTGGGTCTTTTTTCCCTGCTTCTCGTTGACATGCTTCAGCTATTCATCCCGCGTATCATCAAGTGGGCCGTTGATGACCTGGCGACCGGCCGCACCACGACCACCACGCTTCTTCGCTATGCCCTCTATGTTGTTGCCGTGGCATTGCTGATCGGGATCTTCCGTTTCATCTGGCGCAGATGTCTCATAGGAACATCCCGGAGAGTAGAGGAGGGGATACGAAATCGGCTCTTCTTCCACATCCAAACCCTTTCAGCGGCCTATTTCGATAAAACCCGAACAGGGGATCTGATGGCCCACGCCACCAATGAAGTGCTTCATATCAGGATGGCCGTCGGTATGGGCATGGTGGCCCTTACTGATGCGGTTGTTCTTGGCCTGGCTGCCATTGGTTTCATGCTTTACATCAATGTGACGCTCACCTTGTTTGCTCTGCTGCCTATGCCCATAATTGCCATTTTGGCCCGTGTCTTGAGTCACCGAATACACTATCTGTACAGGGATGTGCAGGCGTCGTTCTCGGACATGACCGAGGTAGTGCGGGAGCGTTTTGCCGGCATCCGGGTCGTCAAGGCCTACAATCGGGAGGAGGCAGAAGCAGAAACACTCTCCAAGATCTCAAAGGAGTATTTGGGCAAGAATCTTGGTCTGGTTCGGGTTACAGGAGTTTTCTTTCCGGGCATGATGTTCTTTTCAAACATCAGCCTGGCCTTGGTGCTTTACCTAGGTGGGCGCCAGACCATTGGTTTTACCATCACCCCGGGGGATTTCGTTGCCTTTATCAGTTATATCGGCCTTCTCACCTGGCCAATGATGGCAATGGGTTGGGTCATCAACCTGATTCAGCGAGGTGCCGCCTCACTTGATAGGATCGACGTGATTCTGCAGGCCAGACCGGAGATCCAGAGCCCCAAGAGTCCAAGCCCTCTGAAAACCATACAAGGAGCCGTTGCGTTTGATCAGGTGGACTTCAGGTACGGGTCTGACCAACCGGCGGTACTGTCAGGGCTCTCGTTTTCACTGTCCTCAGGCCAGACCCTCGGTGTGATCGGCCAAACAGGAAGCGGCAAAACCACGCTGTGCCATCTGATTGCAAGACTCCTTGATGCAACTGAGGGGACTCTTTTGATTGATGGTGTGGATATCCGCCACATTTCGCTTGAAACCCTTCGGACCCACATGGTGGTCGTGCCGCAGGATGCCTTTCTCTTTTCGGGAACGATTCGAGACAATCTGTGCTTCGGGAAGACAGACGCATCTGATGAAGAGATGGTGCAGGCGGCCCGCGCTGCTGACTTGTATAAAACTATCATGGGGTTTCCGCAGCAGTTCGACACGCTCATTGGGGAAAGGGGGGTGACGCTTTCCGGCGGCCAAAAGCAGCGCCTTGCATTAGCAAGAGCGCTCCTGATCCCAACGCCTATCCTTATCTTGGACGATCCAATGAGCCAGGTCGACACAGAGACTGCTGCAACCATCCTGGGGAGTGTTCGCGAGCACTCGGCTGGCCGGACTTCGGTGATTGTTTCTCACCGAATGAGCCATGTGCGGCACGCCGACATGATCATAGCGCTGGAAGGAGGGCGTATCGTCGAAGCCGGCACCCATAATGAACTTATGGCTTTGGAAGGATACTACAGCCGGATGTATCGCTGGCAGGAGATAGAGGAAGAATTCGATGCCGCGAATCGTGCGTCATAAATCAGGAAATGTCAGTTGTCCGTGGTCCGTGGTCCGTTGCAAAATAAAGCAACTGACAACGGTGAGCGGCCGAAGGCCACCGGTTGTGCCGGTTAAGCCTGTTGGCCGGTTCCCTTCTTTTATCATTTCAACCAAGAGGAGCGGTCGTAGGGGCGGGCTTTACGCCCGCCCGGGCGGGGATAAAGCCCGCCCCTACATTTTCTTCATTTCGACCCCTCCCGTCTGTCATTTCGACCGAAGGGAGAAATCTTATTCCTACATGAAGATTAAGCGCAAAGATTTCTCCCTGGCCCAGACCTGGGTTTGCGAGTTCATACCTCATAACATGCAAGGCGCCAGGGCGGGCGCCGTTCTCGAAATGACAACTGGGGCTCAGCTCAAAGTAGAAGAGCCGAAGGCTAAAAATAGCCTTCTTTCGTGCTTTGCGGCGTGCGCCTTGACACAAAGTGAAGTGCGACGCCAAAACAGTACGTTTTCTTCGTGTTTTGCGGCACGCGCCTTGAGAAGAGGCGTGATGTATTTTTTGTTTATTCTTTTCAATCAACAATCAACAATCATAAAGAATAAATAGCCAAATCAATGCGACGCGACTACGGATATTTTGAAGAAGACAAGCTGGGGAAGCCCTACGATCTGAAATTGCTCAGAAGGCTCTTTCCGTTTGTCCGGCCGTACGGCCGGTCATTCCTGCTTTCCATCTTTCTTGTCACAGGTATCACAGCCCTGGACCTGGCACTTCCTTATCTGACCAAGGTGGCCATTGACGAGTACATCGTGCAGGACATTGGGGAAGAGAAGCCCGAAGCGTCTCAGGAGAAGCGCGTCTATGTGGCAGACCTGCGCAGGCCAGAGACGGAAAGGGTGGCGAATCAATATCCCGCATTCTTCAGCATCGAATGGCCCTATGCACGGATTGGGTACGAAGATCTCCCCAAGTTGAGTAAGGCAGACCTTACGGACCTCCGGCAACCGGATTATGCCGGTGTGGCCCGGATTGCCTTGATCTTTATTGGTATCGTCCTGTGCCATTTCATCTTCAGCTTTGGTCATGTGATTATCATGGAATACGCCGGACAAGGTATCATGCATGACCTGCGGCTATCCCTTTTCAAACACATCCAAAGCCTTTCTCTCGCCTTTTTTACGAAGAATCCGGTAGGCCGCCTGGTCACCCGCATGACGAGTGACGTTCAGAACATGCACGAGTTCTTCACCTCCATCATCACCGTACTGTTCAAAGATATCTTCCTTGTCCTTGGCATTACCGTGGTACTCCTTGTCATGGACTGGCAACTTGCCCTGATTTGTTTTCTGATGCTTCCGTTCATCTTTATAGCAACAACGTATTTTAGCCGTCTGGCAAGGGATGTGTTTCGAGAACTCCGGGTGAAGATTGCGGAGATCAATACAAAACTGCAGGAGACCATTGACGGTATTCGTATTGTCCAGCTTTTTCTGCAGGAGAAGAAGAACTATGAACAGTTTCGCCATCTCAATCATGAAAACTATCTGGCGGGAATGCGGCAGATCAATATCTTCGCAGTGTTCATGCCGGCTATCGAGGTGTTGAGCTCGGTCACCACGGCCCTTGTCATATGGTACGGGGGCGGGCGTGTGCTATCTGAAGCCCTAAGTCTCGGAACGCTGGTTGCATTCATCTCCTACATGAGAATGTTTTTTCGGCCCATTCGCGATATTGCGGAGAAGTATAATATCATGCAGTCGGCTATGGCTTCGTCTGAACGGATTTTTCTCCTTCTCGATACCCGGGAGCAGATTCCCGAGCCCGACATTCCGGCGCGGATGCCTGCCAAAGGGGCTAGTGTCAACTTCGAAAACGTCTGGTTTTCTTATAAGGAGGGTGAATGGGTCCTGAAGGACATTTCACTGACGGTTCGGCACGGTGAAACCGTGGCGATCGTGGGTCCCACCGGGGCGGGCAAATCGAGCCTGATCCATCTCCTTGAGCGGTTCTATGATCCAGCCAAAGGACGTATCACACTTGACGGAGTTGACATACGGCAGATTCCCAAAACGCAGCTGCGTGCCCATACGGCGCTGATTACCCAGGATGTGTTTCTGTTTGCAGACACCGTACAAAGAAACATCACGGAAGGAAATCCGGTTCTTACACATGAACGCCTTCAAGAAATTGTTGCAGCGTCCAACATGGAGCGGTTGGTCCAATCCCTTCCGAACGGACTTGATACCGCACTCACCGAAGGGGGCCGGACTCTGTCAGGCGGAGAGCGCCAACTCGTCGCCTTTGCCCGGGCCCTTGCTCGTGATCCTGAAATCCTGATCCTTGATGAAGCCACGTCAAGTGTGGACACCCAGACGGAACGGTTGATTCAGGAAGCAACCCTGCGACTAATGCAAAAGCGCACTGCTATTGTTGTGGCGCACCGGCTCTCTACCATTCGCCATGCTGACCGCATCATTGTTCTACACAGGGGTCGAATCCGGGAAGTCGGTAGCCATGATGAACTGATTGCTAAACAAGGTTTATACTATAAGCTATATCAGTGGCAGGGAGTTTCGTAGGTCCTCTGTTCCACCTTTCATGGTGTTTCTTAGAATAACCTTCAGTTGCACAACCGTAGGATAGCAGTTCGTGGGGAACTAGGGGACGTCCATGACATTTTAACATTCTATGACTGGGACGGCTTTGCGGGCCGAGAATGTCAATATTTCATGGACGTCCCCTAGTTTCCGTATCCACAATGTGTTGTGTCATTTCGACCGCAGGGAGAAATCTTGCGCTTCCGTCAGGTCTATCAACAAAGATTTCTCCCTGGCCCAGACCCGGATGACCCGCTTGGTAGCTTACAACAAGTGACGCGCCAGGGCGGGCGCTTCGCTCGAAATGACACTCTTGAAGCCAGCCCTTTGCGGCGGGCTTTATGCACGCCCTATTCGGGTTTCGCCGAGGAACATACCTTTAAGAACTGCCTAAGGAGTTAGCAGCATCACGAGGTCGCTTTGTTCGTGTGCAGGAAGATAAAGCGAGAAACGCCTCTGGAGGCCAAGCGGCAAATCAGGGGGGTGTAGTAGAAGGGTAACCGTCAGCTGGGCAGTTCTGACCGCGGCTATGCCGCGGCCAGAACTGAAGCTGTCAAAGGAATGTAAAAAACTACCAGAACTTGTACTGAACACCGAGCGCTATGATGATAGCGTCTTTCTCATACTTGATGCCGGTCGTCGTGGTCGCATCCTGGTAGAAAGTCTTCAGAACACTCAGGTTTACGTCCAGGGCAGGCGTAGCCACCCACTTCAGGCCACCAGCAACGCTATGGGCATCCAGTTCAGGAGCCTCCGGCAGCATGTAATCCGGCTCGATTCCGGTTTCGGTCCACATATACCCGACGCTACCGATTAGCTGTGGGATAAAGGCATACTCAAGGGAAAGACCTACATCGTAGCCATCATCCACGTTGTCTTCTGCGCCTTCCCAGTCCGCGCTCTTGTTGAAATACCAGGTCAAGTTCGCATCAACCTTGAACTCCGGGGTGAATTGGTAGTAGGCCCCAAAGCCGAGCAGGGCAGGGAGGTCTCTCCTCATTTTAGCTTTATCTACGACACCCAGCATAGGTAGAATGCCCAGGGTATCTCTCTTCACGTCGTATTCAAAGTCGAGTTCTGTCCTGGTTTCATATCTGAGTGCGATGTTGGATTGCTCTGATGGTGCAACATCCAGGCCTATGATGCCTCCAAATCCGTTCGCTGTCTGATCATACTCTACTGCAGCGGGTACGTCGCTGAAAGAGCCCAGGGGGCCGGTACCAGCGGAAGCACCAATGGTTACGGAGCCTTTAGCATCTATTTTCGTGGCCATGATGTACCTTGCGCCAAGGGATACAGAGAACATGTCATTGATTGCAAAGGCGCCGCCCAAGGTGCCAGCGAGGTATTTGGATTCGCCTTCTATACTCATGCTTCTGATGGTGTCGTAGGGGCTGTAAGGCACCAACATGTTGGCAGCCAGCAATGCGTTGGCCATGAGATTTGCTGAAGCCATCATCCCTTGTCCAATGGCAACCGTCGTGGCGCTTCCGTCCTCATAATCCACGCTTCCACCGCCCGCAGGTACGGTAAAGGCGCCATACGCTGCCCACCTTCCCTTGCCCCAAAGCGCAAATAGACTGGGGACAATGTCGCCTTCATCGGTTTGAAGCTCCACGCCACCAACCGTGTTGGTATACTTCTTCATCACAAATTGACCGGACAGGTTGCCATAGAGGCCGTCTTCCATTCTTACAACACCGGCTGGGTTATAGACCGTAGCATCCGCAGAGTCAGTCGCCGCGTTTCTGTTCAGCGTTCTGATATACTCTGCGCTGAAGTTGTGTTTGTTGTCTATGCCGCCAGCCATCGCCGGTGACGCCAGACAAAAAACAAGGGCCGAAACGCACAAGAAAGCGAGAAACCTTTTCATAACCTTTTCCTCCTGTTTTGGTTAGTGGTTAAGAACTTGTGTTTATTATTGAATAAGATATTTCAAAGAAATAGCACTCAGATCAGAAAGTACTGTGCCCGCAAGACCCGGCTACAGTCTATCAAACGCAATTCTTACAGGAACTCATGCGAAAAAGTCAAGTATAATCGTCCCGAAATGTGACCAGTGGCCTATGAATTATTATAGAAAATAGCAGGTTATGACCCTTGAGCAGTTCGGTTTCACACATTTTATTGGGGTTGGGCATAACGTGGGCCGGTCAATCCCCAGGCAAAGAAACTGGTAGCCAGTTATTTCCTCTTCTCCTCCTCTTCTGCCCGAAGGGCCTTCCTGAGTATCTTTCCGACGTTGGTTTTGGGCAGTTCGGATCGAAGTTCGATCTCCGCGGGGAGCTTATAGGTGGCAAGTCTTTCCTTGCAGTACTCCATCAGTTCTTCAACCGTTGCAGTTTGACCCTCCTTCAGGACCACAAAGACCTTGATGGCTTCCCCCCGCGTGGGGTGGGGAATGCCGATGGCACAGGCTTCCTGGACCTTTGGATGCTCGTA
>JAQBAU010000250.1:0-4742 GCA_032126655.1 Desulfobacterales bacterium | reverse complement strand
CTTCCGGTAATGGTTCCTTTCAATGAGCCCGCGATAATCAGTTTTCCGCCCACATTAACGGCTCCCTCGAAAGAGCAGTCCTTGTCGATAATTGAGAGTCGTTCTTTCTTGCCCAGCACGTCTGTCATGATCAGCTCCTCTTTCTCTTTCTTGCTTCCCAGCATGGCATACTCCTTCCATTTTCAAAAACAATCTAAGTGTCCATGGTCCCGCCATCAGGCGGGGCCTATAACCCTATCTTTGTTCTTGGATAGGTTCTACAAGCCATCTCAAAAAAAACGTCTAAGACTGGATGGTCCTCCCGAAGGCACAAAGAGCGGGAGTAATGGAGTGATGGAGTAATGAAAAAAACCAACACTCCAATACTCCAGTACTCCTGCTGAAGTCAGCATTCGGAGCCCTGAAACCTGATTCGTATTTTGTTGAGATAGCTTCTATATAAATGGTCGCTCCTACGCTCTAAGCACCTTAGTAATCTCAAAGACCCTTTCTATCAAGAGCTCTCCTGTGTCCGAATAAGCATAGACTGTAGCGGTCTTGTACCGGCTAATCATGTTGATTTCTGTCAATGTGCCGTGAACAGACCTGTAACGGGCAATAGAGAAGTACAGCCCGTGTCTGAAATCGCTCGGTTTTCCTCCCGCCAAACGTGTGTCCGGGAAGGCCCTGTGCGGAACAGCAGCGGAGCTTTCATGAGGCGTGAGGACCAGAAAGGTATACCCTGCAACCTTGCCGCTCTCGCGATTTGCATTCTTCACGACAAACTGGAACTTAATGTCATTGCCCCCGGGTTCCTGCCAGATTTCGAGTTTGTCCACAGATACTCTCGCTTCGGAATGAGGCTTAGGGGTCTTTTCCTCCGTGGGTGGTGGAGGCTGCGGCGCCACGGCAACCGGCTTGGGTTCTTCTGATACCTCCATCTTGGGACCTGCGTCTTGGCCAGGAAACGTTTCTTCTTCTGGGCGTGCCACGTCTTTCGGTTCACGGACAGGCGCCGGAACGGGTTTCCTGGCAGTGGGCTTTGAAGTCTCCTTCAACAGCATTAACTGCACCAGGGCTTTTTCTCTGTCAGATTTGGCACGCTGGAGTTCTGCCGTGAGCAAATCGAAATCTTTTCGCAGTGCGGGGTTTTCTCGGGGCATAAAGACAAAGGAAAGGGCAAGATAAATGAAAAAAATCAGAAGGACAGCAAGGGAAGCAATTATGGCAAAAACCACTCGTTTGGATAGATAAAAAGAGACAGTCCGGCCCACATCATCGATCAAAAGGACAGACCAGCGCTTTGGAATCTTATCATTTTGGTTGGTGCTCACTACTCGTTGATCTTCTCCCAATTCTCCCGATGGATCTTCCATTTGTCTCCGATACGTTTCATCTCTAGGTGCTTCATGCCCACAGCCTGATATCCGGTTGAATTGTACCGCTGCAAGAACGTGAGCGTACTTTTGTCTCCCTCCAATTTGATGTTGAGACCTTCGATCGAAACCTGAATGGAGTCATAGAGCCTGTTCAGTCTCTTTTTATTGCGTATCCAAGTGTCAAGATCCCATCCCCCTCCTTGAAAATCCGGGGCATATAAGGAGCGGTATCGCTCTATGTCCTTAGAAGTCCAGGCGTCTACCCATTCAGTAACCAGTTCTGCAAGCACTATACGGTCCGCGAAAAGACGTTCCAAATCATTCAGCGCAGCAATCAGAGGTGTACTGCCAACGAAACGTGGGTCATGGGGCTGGTATCCCTCGCTAACGATCTTCCATTCTTTGTCCTGTTTTTCCAAAAACAGCTTCTTTGTGCCCACCGGGGTCACCCGGCGGTCCAGGTGCATTACCTGATCGAAAAGGACAACAACATCGGAGTTACCCCTCAGCAGGGCCATATTCTCGAAGTTCACGTTAAGAGGAACTTGAGAACGTTGCCGGGCTGTTTGAATGTGATCGAATGCCTTCCCGATGACATCAGGATCTCCGTGAGGTTGGCTATAGCACGCCGTGAACTTGTCCAAATCTCCATTGACCAAAGCCATCTTCCAGTTGCTCAGAAAGTCCGTAAGGCTCTTTTCCATCAGGAGCTGGATTGGGGGTGATACCATATTGAGTTTCTTTACTACCACGATCGGCGTATGGTTGAGTCGAATGTGCCGAGCGATCACGTCAAGATCGTCATTGTTCAAGACAACGCAACCATTTGAATCACGGGACTTGATCGGCTTGTCGCTGCCATGCAGCCAGATGCTGTTTCCGCTCCGCTTGTGCTTCCTATCCATGAAGTTGGGATAATCCATAACAAACGCCCCATTGCCGTAAATGGGGGCCAGATGTTTCTTAGAGAATTGCTTGGTAAAAAAATAAACACCTTCCGGCGTCTTTCGGTCTCCGGATTGCTGCTTTTCTCCGGCCACCTCTCCGGTGGAACACGGAAACCGATATTTCAAAGAAATGGTGCCATTTAACTGGTAAAGCGTGAGGGTCTGTGTTTCTTTTTCAACGACGATCGCGTAGGCGGGGCCATTGTCTGAACTGAGCCCAATCAGGGCGTCAGGAATAAGCTGAAGCTGTGGGAGATCTTCGCTGTAGGCACTTGAGGGGAGTGTCGCGGGAATAAGGGTGATACCCGTGAGGGCAAGCAAGCACAGGGATACGAAGATCACAACTACGCGAGAGTCTTTTGAGAAGTATGTTGGCGTGGGCATCATGGCAGAAGAAGGGATTTCCCGTCCGGTGCGGACTAATCCCATTTCCTCCTATCATCGATCTTCTTGTACTCTTCAGGGAGTGTGCCCCTGTCGAGGAATCCGACCCTGCCACGCACCCGCATGCTGTTTGGGATAGCCTCCTCAATCTGTTTGGCGAGTTCCTCTGTGGCCTCACATCCTTCTTTGAGTTCCACGGTGAAGGTCATCTCGTCTACGTGGGCTTGGCGTGTCACAACCACCTGGTAGCGATCGATTTCAGGAAACTTGGTAGCGACTTCATCGGCATTGGAAGGATGGATGAACATGCCTTTGACCTTGGTTACCTGGTCGAGTCGTCCCAGGATCTTGCCCAGGCGGTGGGCTGTCCGGCCGCACGCACAGGGCTCGTCAGTGTAATAGGAAAGGTCTCCCGTGCCAAAGCGTATCATCGGATATACTTCGTCAAAGACCGTAGCCACGACCTCTCCTGTCTCTCCCGGTCCTAGTTGAAGTCCCGTATCGGGATCGACAATTTCAACAATACAGTTGTACGGAAAGTGCATCCCTTCTTTGTGGTAGCACTCATATGCCAAGCACCCCACGTCGGCGGTGCCGTATCCCTGGCGAACGATCATCCCAAAGGATTCTTCCAGCTCACTGCGAAGCGATTCAGGAAGCATCTCACCGGCTACAAAGCCGACTTCTATGCTTAGATCCCGCTGGAGGTCATACCCTGCCTCTCCGGCCTTCTTTGAGATGGCAACGAGAAAACTCGGTGTTCCTATGTAACCGGTGACCTTCAGGTCGTGCATCATGCGCACCTGGAGTTCGGTATTGCCTACGCCGCCTGGCGTTGCAACACACCCCAACCTGTGCAGCGCATCCTCAAACCAGAAGGCCGGCGGCACCAAGTGGTAGCTGAAAGTAATTTGCCCGATATCTCCTTTGCGAAACCCGGCGGCAAAGAAGGCCTGAGTCCATCGATCGTTCTGACTGTGAATCTCCTCGGGCTCGTAGATGGGACCAGGTGACATGCAGATCCTCTTGAGACGATCCATGGGTACACCCAGAAAGCCACCAAGCGGAGGCTCGCTTTGCTGGAGTTTCCCAAGTTCGTGCTTGTGAGTAATCGGAAGTCTTTCTAAGTCTTTGACGGTCTGTATGTCACCAGGCTTTGTGTTGCTTTTGTCGAGCTTCTTCTTGATTGCAGGGGCGTTTGCGTAGGCGTGCCGGACGATTTTTTGAAGCTCGGCATTTTGATAGGCCGCCCTTTCTCCCGGAGAAAGAGTCTCAAGCCTCTGGTCGTAGTAACCCGATGTGCGATCAACCCCTGGGGTCATGACAGTATATCTCCTGGGACAACTTAAATGCCTAAAGTTGTCGCGAAACGAAATTGCTACACAGTAAAGTTACGGGTTGTCATAGGTTTCTAATTAACCCGAAACCTGTAACCTGCAACTCGCAATGCCTCTAAAGAAAGACGTGAGCAAGTCCGGAAAGGACTTGCTCACGTCTTCTTGGATTATTCCGAAGGATACGTTGCGCTAAAGCTGGCCACATTTGTGAGGCCGTCAGCCTTGAAAATGGCTGAGCCCCCCTTCACATGAACTGGAAAGGAGAAATTAGGAATTCCTTCCCACCAGACTCCCAATTGCTTCAAAGCGCCTCCAGCACCAGTGCCCATACCTTTTTCCTGCAGCTTAAACCCGCCTGTGACCAATAGGCTTAACAGGGATTGTCTGCCGTCAAACATGGCATGGACTCGTACCTGGTTGGTCTTTCCGGCGGGTATCCATTGAGTCTCCATGGAAGCGACCGTGTTCAAATCAAACTCCTCAAAGGCGACGGTGAAATTCAGGCCTTCCATCATCACCGGATAAGGATTCGGATTTTGAATGTCAAAGACAAAGGCAAGGTCGAGTGGAGCCCCGTAGTCGCCCGCGTTTCCCTTGGTTGGCTCTATTGCCTTGGAGTAGTACCACCATCCCCAGTAATGGGCCACATCCGCGGAGTTCAGGGTGACCACCGGGGTCTTAAAGTTACTCTCGGATGGTGTCGGCACCGAGGCGCA
>JAQBAU010000249.1:0-4139 GCA_032126655.1 Desulfobacterales bacterium | reverse complement strand
GTCAGCAAGGCAATGATCTCTGCCGCCTGATCCATAAACAAGTACCTTCATGACCCTCCGTCATCATTCGCGAGCGTTTAGTTGCCCCCTTCTACAATCAAAAGATAAATAATTTCAAGGGGAAAATGGCTGTCTAAATGCCGGATGGCATAAACCCGCCGACCTGGAGAAGAGAAAACGAAAGGGGCACCCACGTATGTGGCGTGCCCCTAAGCGCGTTGAAATGGCTCCCCAGCACGGACTCGAACCGCGGACCCGATGGTTAACAGCCATCTGCTCTGCCAACTGAGCTACTGGGGATCAAATTGGTTAATGCCCGATCAAGTCGGGAACACTGACTATCAAGTTTTCAAAATATAGCAAGCGATTTTCTTAAGTCAAGACGAAAGGGTTTGGACTCTCCTCTTGTTATCGATTTTGCGCTTGAAATTATTGGCCTTTTGATTGTAGAAGGGGGCAACTAAACGCTCGCGAATGTTGACGGAGGATCATGAAGGTACTTGTTTATGGGTCAGGCGGCAGAGATCATTGCCTTGCTGACAAATACGGAGACAGCCAGCATGTAGACAAAGTCTACTTTTGCCCCGGAAACCCGGGAGTTCTGTACACACCAAAAGGCTGGCAGGATAGAAAACTCATAGAGCTTGTCCGCTTAAAGGACTTCGGTGAAGTCGCCGGTTTTTGTGTGGAGCAGGAAGTCGATCTCGTGGATGTGGGGTCTGAGAATCCTCTGGAAGAAGGACTCATCGACACTTTGAATGGCCGTGGCATACGAACCGTCGGGCCAAAGAAGGAATACACCAGGCTTGAAAGCGATCGGGCATTTACTAATGATCTCCTGAGGCGCGTCGGCGTTCCCAAGCCGGAATACCAGGTTTTTGACGACCCGGAAGAGGCAGCGAAATACGTTCGGAACATCGGCTACCAGGTTGTCGTCAAGGCAAACGGGCTTGCGGCAGGCAAGGGTGCCATCGTGTGCGAAGATGTTCCCGATGCCGTTGCCGCGGTTGAAAAGATCATGGTCGAAAAGGTCTTTGGTGAATCGGGAAACAGGGTGGTCATTGAAGAGAGGAAATACGGGACTGAGATTTCCTTCTTCGCCTACCTTGATGGTGAGCACGTGCTGCCCCTCAAGATGTTTGCTGAAGACTATAAACCTGCATTTGATCCTGATGACAAGGAATCGATTGAGCAGTTCGGCGGAAACCTGAACACGGGCGGTACGGGATGTTATTGCCCCCATAAATTCGTGAGCCCATGGCTGATCAACAGGATCATAAAGGAGATCGTCAACCCAACGGTGAACGAGATTTACAATCACCTGGGTTGGCAGTACAAAGGGGTGCTCTACTTCGGTCTAAATCTGGACCCCTACGACAACCTAGATGTCTTTGAAATCAATGTGAGACATGGAGACCCTGAATGGGAAGTCCTGGCCCGAAAACTGAGCACGGACCTTTATGAAATCGGCATGGCAACATGGGAAGGCTCGTTGGACCAGGTAACGCAGGTGTGGAACAAACAACACTACGTCGACGTTATTGCAATGGAGGGAAGGTCCAAGGCGTCGAGGGGTTGGAACAAGGGATACCCCGGCCGATACGGGAAAGGCCATCAGATAGTTGGTTTGGACGATCTGGAAAGGGGCATTGCCATCTATTTTGCCGGGGTTGATGACGATCCCGAAAAAGGCCTGGTCACTTACGGGGGCCGGGTCGTGCATGTGGTGGCCGGAGACTCAACCCTGGAAGGTGCGAGAGACAAGGCCTATAGAAATATCGAGAAGCTTGCTTTTCTGGATCACAACAACAATGGCGCAAACTGTCTCAGATTTCGTCACACTATAGGCGCGTAAAACCACGGAGTTGATGATGAAACAGGATCAGGGTCAAAACAAGCTTACGGTTGTGGGTATTGTCATGGGCAGCGATTCAGATTGGGAAGTTATGGAGAACGCTGCTTCAGTGCTCAGCGACCTGAATATACCCTTTGAAATGACCGTTTCTTCGGCCCACCGAAGTCCGGAGAGGACCGCCGACTATGCCCGTTCGGCCCGGGAAAGGGGGCTCCGGGTGATTATTGCCGGGGCAGGGGCTGCGGCACATCTGGCCGGGTCGATCGCAGCACTCACCACGCTCCCTGTCATCGGTGTCCCCCTCGATTCCCCTGCCCTCAAGGGCCTTGACGCCCTTCTTGCTACAGTTCAGATGCCTGCCGGCGTGCCGGTGGCCACGATGGCCATAGGGACTGCCGGGGCCAAGAACGCCGCAATATTGGCTGCACAGATCCTTTCGATCAGTGATCCGGAGGTCGCGGACAGGCTGGAACAATTCAAAAAGGAGATGGCCAGCAAGGTGGCGGCAAAGGCCGAGATGCTGACCAAGAATGGGTGAGGCTTGCCGGATGTGGGGTGCCGATGAAGAGCTGCGAAATTCTCTCTGTGGATCCAGAATCTCCTGACCCGGATTCAATCACCAGAGCTGCAGCCCTGATCAAAACCGGCGGTCTGGTGGTTTTCCCCACAAGCAGCTTTTACGGCATTGGAGCGCAGGCCCTCAATGTTGCGGCCGTTGACAGAGTCTTTCAAGTTAAGAAACGTGACCCCGAGAAACCCCTCCTCATCCTTATCGCCTCGTTGACCGATCTTGATGCTCTCGTTCAATCCATTCCAGAGACTGCCACGCGCCTGATGAAAGCCTTTTGGCCGGGCAGTCTCACGCTGGTCTTTGAAGCAGCAGACCGCCTGCCGCCCAACCTGACCGGTTACACAAATAAAATAGGCATACGCCTTGCCGGTCATCCGGTTGCAAGTAGTCTGACCAAGGGAGTGGGAACCCCTATTACAGGAACCAGTGCCAACCTCTCTGGGCATGCCGCGTGCAGTGCTGTGGTTGATCTGGAGCCCCGCTTTCTGGATCAGGTCGATCTTGTTTTGGATGCCGGGACACTTGGCAGTGGAGAGGCGTCCACGGTGGTGGACGTAACCGCAGACACCGCCAATATCCTTCGCGAGGGTGCGATCGATGTAACAAAGATTCAGACGGTGCTTAAAGGATAATCGTGAACACCAAATCACCTCGTGTTCTTCTCTTGGCTAACTTACCTCATCAATCCATATGAAAATCGGCGGTCTGATTTTAGAAAACCCTCTTATTCTTGCCCCCATGGCAGGGATCACCCAACTCCCTTTTCGCCGATTGGCCAAAGAAGCGGGCTGTGCCCTTGTTGTTACCGAAATGGTGAGTGCAAACGGACTTGTCCACGGATCGAAAAAGACGGCGGAGCTCCTGGCTATGCATCCGGACGAGCGCCCGGTTTCGGCACAGATATTCGGCACTGACCCGGATATCATGAGAGAGGCCGCCCAGATGGTAGAGGGCAGGGGGGCCGATATACTTGACGTAAATCTGGGGTGTTCCGTCCGAAAGATCGTCAGGCAGGGCGCGGGTGTTGCCTTGATGCGTGACCCGGAGAGACTGGAACCGATTCTGAAAGCGATTAGAAGTGCAGTCAGCATTCCCGCGACCGTCAAAATGAGAACCGGTTGGGATCGCTCGGGAGACCAGGCGATCAGAGCAGCGCGTATTGCCGAAGACTGCGGCTTTGATGCCGTGGCCATTCACCCCAGGACGGCCACTCAGGGGTTTGGCGGGAAGGCAGACTGGTCATTGATTGCCCGGATCAAAGAGTCGGTGTCGATTCCGGTCATCGGAAACGGCGATATTCACGAGCCAAATGATGTGCTGAGGATGCAGAGTGAAACCGGATGTGCCAGCGTCATGATTGGGAGGGCATCTATCGGAAATCCCTGGATTTTTTCTCAAACCCTTGATCTTATTCACGGCAGACCTCAGACAGAGCCGAGCCTTTCCGAACGTCTTGATACGGTGCTTCGATATATCGATTACGCGGTAGACCATTTTGGAGAGAGCCGGGCTGTGTTCATGATGCGCAGCCATCTCGCCTGGTTCACCAAGGGCCTTTCCCACAGCAGTCGCTTCCGGGCTGCCGTTGTACGCTTCAAGACCAAGCAGAGCATGATCGAGGTTTTACAGGCCTATTTTGACAATCTGCAGACCCCAACAGAACCAGCCTAAAGCACACACTCCCGAAAAGCAACAACGCCATTTCCAAATCGC
>JAQBAU010000248.1:0-10576 GCA_032126655.1 Desulfobacterales bacterium | reverse complement strand
TGAACTCAAATTGCCGATGTCCGACTTGTCATAGTTGTACGCAAGCGTTAGTCGGGTAAAACGCCATACCGGATAGCCACCCCGAAGGGTCCCCCCGATGCTGTCCTTATCATAGGTATCGTAATCGCGACTCGTGTTGTAGATATCAAAACCAGCTGAAAGGGGAATGTCAAACAGCCAGGGTTCAGTGAAGCTTAATGAATAGGTAGAGGCAGTTCCGCCTATCTGCCCCCTTGCATTCAGGATCTGGCCGCGTCCAAACAGATTCCTTTGGGCAATCGAAACCACACCAAAGACTTGGTCCTGTGAACTGTACCCGGCCCCAAAGCTGAAGGCGCCTGTCGGTTTTTCAGTGACGTCGACATTCAGGATCAACTTATCATCACCGCTTCCCTGCGTGGTGTTCACCTGGATGTCTTCAAAATATTCGAGCCGGTAGAGATTTTGGGTCCCTTGCTTAAGGCGCGCGCCGCTGAACCGCTCCTGTTCACGTACCAACAGTTCCCGGCGAATGACCTTGTCACGGGTTCTGGTGTTGCCACCTATCTCGATCCTTTCAAAATAGACCACGGGTCCCTTGTCGATGACATATGTGATGTTGGCCTTAAGTTCCTTTAGGTCCTGATCAATGCGTGGTGAGATCTGGGCGTAGGCATAACCAGTGTCTGAATAGATGTCCTGAAGCATCAAAATATCTTCCCGTATGAATTCGCGGTTGTAAACCGTTCCGCTGCGCATTCTGATCCTGGCTAGTAATGCGCCTTTTGACCAAATCAAATCTCCCTCAACGTCGACCTCGCCGACACTGAACCGAGGCCCTTCATCTATCTTAAGGATGATAGAGACTTCTTCGTCTTCATACGTCAGCTTTGGCTCAGACACCTTTGCCTCAATATACCCGTGATTATGATAGTAGGCGGCTATGCCAGCAGCGTCCTGGTCCAAGACTTCATGGTCCAGGTCTCCTGCAGAGGTAAAGAAGGAAAGGAAACCTTTTTCCTTGGTCTTCATTAGGTCCGCTATGTCGTCATCATCATAGGCCTTGTTCCCTTCAAAAGAAATCGACTTGATGAAAACCTTCTTTCCCTCTTCCACAACAAAATCAATATCCGCCTCGTTCTCCCCTATGGATTTGGTGTCATATGTCACCGTGATGCGATGATACCCTTTTTCTTTGTAGAGACTTTCAATCTGCCGAATGTCTCCCCGAAGCTTATTGACGTTCAAAATGGAGCCTGATCTTGCACTGATAACCTCGCGGATCTTTTCATCATCGAATTCACTGTTACCCTTGATTGCAATGTTCCGAATCGTTTCGTTTTCAACAACCTCAAAAGTGATAACTTTCCCCTCTTGCGTGCTGGAAGCCTCGACTCGAACATCATCAAAATACCCCATCTTGTAGATTGACTTCAGGTCCTCTTGGACATGCTTTGGCAGATAGGGATCTCCCTCCTTGGTTTTCACGATTCTCTTGATCGCTTCAAATTCAATCCGTTTGTTTCCGGTGATAACGACCTCTGCCACCTTCTCCCGCCCAAGCACCTTGACTCCAAGCCTCACAGCGAGGGTTTCGACGGCGCCAAGCAGGGTCTCGATACCCTCGCCTTCCACATAGATAGCTTCAGGAGGATCATCTCCATACGATTCCATGACGTTGACATCTAAACTGAAGCGTTTGCCGATCTTGGCAAAACTCCCCCATATGATAAAATCAGCCCCCGCATTCAGTCCGTATGTCCGCAAATCATCTAGGTCGCTTATGTCTGTACCGAGCTTGGGCCCTTCAACTCCTTCACCAGGTCTAACAACGGTGACACCTTCATCTGCAAGTTGTTTCTCAACAAGATCTCGGATCTGACCCTTCAAGTCCTCAAGCCCTTCAGGTGCATGCACTTCGAAAGGAAGGATGAGGACTCTATTTTCCTCCTGGGCCATTGCCATGACCGCCCAAAACAACAGTAACA
The DNA here is from genome assembly GCA_032126655.1 of Desulfobacterales bacterium. Classification (GTDB taxonomy): domain Bacteria; phylum Desulfobacterota; class Desulfobacteria; order Desulfobacterales. The sequence goes on along the minus strand of JAQBAU010000248.1, from coordinate 8,609 downwards.
CCACAATCAGCAAGGATTTTCTAAACATGGTCACCTCGTTCTGCGTTCAGGTTCAAGATGATGGCGTTTTGGGATACAAATCCTACATTCCTCATACAGTCTATTTCGACAAACGCATATGCCGCGATCTTCCCAGAGTTTACATCGGCATAGTCTTGCCGTCCACCAGCGTCACGCGGCGGGACAACTTGTTAGCCAACTTCATGTTGTGAGTGACGACCACCGCTGTGATTCCGTCGTCACGGTTCAATGAAATCAGAAGATCATGTATCGACTCACCAGTCCTGGCATCCAGATTGCCAGTTGGTTCGTCGGCCAGCAGTATCGATGGCTTTAGAACCAGGGACCTGGCCACAGCCACTCTCTGCTGCTCTCCACCCGACAGTTCCCCAACATGATGCCTCAGTCGATCGCCGAGGCCCACCCGAGTCAGGATAGCTTCGGCTCGCTCGGACGTTTCTTTCCTGTTCACACCTTTGATCAAACCAGGCATCATCGTGTTTTCCAAAGCATTGAATTCCGGTAGCAGGTGGTGAGACTGAAATACGAAACCGATAGTCTGATTTCGAAAAGAGGCAAGCCTTTGCTCATCGTACGTGAACACTCTTTCTCCCCGATATAGAACCTCGCCGTCATCTGGCCGTTCCAAAGTACCCATCACATGTAGAAGAGTTGACTTGCCGACGCCCGAAGCCCCCACAATAGCTACCATCTCGCCCTCGAAAATGTCCAGGTCAATGCCCCGCAATACATCCACTCGATTACCATTGGTAACAAAGGATTTCTGGACATCCATGACACGTATTAGCGGTTGCTGGTTATTCATACCTTATGGCTGCAGCAGGGTCCAATCTGGACGCCTGATAGGAGGGATAGAGGGTAGCCAAAAAGCTAATGGCGATCGCGGACAGGGCTATCAGGGCCACGTCAAGCGCCTGTACTCGGACGGGAAGCGTAGAGATGTAGTAAACATCACTCGGGAGTTTCACAAACTGATATCGCTTTAGCAGAAAACAAAGCACGCTCCCCCCCGTGATTCCCAGGACGGTACCCACAACGCCTATGACCAGACCATCCAACATAAAGATCCTCATGATGCTCTTACTGCTGGCCCCCATTGATTTAAGTATTGCAATGTCTTTGTTCTTCTCCATGACCATCATAATCAGGGTGCTGATAATATTGAAGGCTGCCACTAGGATAATGAGGGCCAATATAATGAACATCACAGCCTTTTCCAGTTTCAAGGCTGAGAAGAAGTTCTTGTTCATCTGCATCCAGTCCTGCGTCCAATAGGCACTGCCAAGACGCTCGAGAAGAGCGCTTGAAATCTTTCCAACCCCGTAAATATCATCCACTTTAACCTCTATACCATGCACTGCCTGCCCGAGCTTTAGAAGCTGCTGGGCCGACTCAATTGAGACGTATGCAAAGGATGCATCATAATCGTACATGCCTGAATCAAAAAGACCTACGACTCTGAACTTCTTCATATGAGGAATGCGGCCCCCTACCGGCGTCAGGCTGCCGCCAAATGGTGAAACCACATAGACTTGATCTCCTGGATATGCACCCAACGATCTAGAAAGCTCTTTCCCCACTATGATGCCGGGCGGCTCATCCCCGCTGTCTTCGTTGTCAGTGTCGGCACCGCTTCTCCTCGTCAAGGCCCGCAAATCTGCGTCCTTTACACTCTTTTCCAGATCCACCACCCTGCCAGCCCGGGAAGGATCAATCCCTCTCAAGACGGCCCCGGAAACATGGGAACCGCGACGCAGCATGACCTGACTAAGAACAAAGGGTGCTGACGCTTCCACCCCATCTACTGCCTCAATCGTTGCCATGGCCTTCTGATGTTCATCCAACGTGCCACTCCGACTCATTACCCGAATATGGGCGTTGGCCCCCAATATCTTGGACCTGATGTCCTTTCCGAATCCGGTCATTACAGCCAGGACGACCATCATAGCCATAACGCCTAGCGTCACCCCAGCAATAGAAATGAATGTGATAACTGAAATAAAGGCCTGTTTTCGTTTTGCCCGAAGGTATCGAAATCCGACGAAGAACTCAAAGGACATGATTTGCTGCTCGTTAATAGTTATGTGTTAGGAGAAGTGAACTAATGGCCGGTTTTCCTAAGCTGCGGGAAAAGGATCACTTCGCGGATCGAGGCTGCGTTGGTAAGCAACATGACAAATCGGTCGATCCCCACACCTTCCCCTGCCGTGGATGGCATTCCGTATTCGAGAGCCATCACGTAGTCTTCATCCATATAATGAGCTTCCTGGTCGCCCGCCTCCCGGGTTCCAACTTGATCCAAGAAACGGTTTTTCTGGTCAACAGGATCATTCAATTCCGAAAATCCGTTTGCAATCTCCCGTCCGCCAATAAAAAGCTCAAATCGCTCTGTCAGATTGGGATCCACATTGCTCCGTCTAGCCAGAGGTGAAACCTCTACAGGGTAGCCCACAACAAATGTCGGTCTAATAAGCTTCGGCTCCACGAGTACGTCAAATAGCTTCATCATGACCTTGCCGGCTCGACCAGCTTTTCTAACCTCAATCCCTTCTGACTTGGCAAAATCAAGCATGCGTTGTCGATCATTCAGGACGGAAGGCTCTATGCCACCTAGGTCAGTCAAAGCATCTTCCAACGTTATCCGCGACCATGGCCCCGCCATGTCAATCTCGTTCCCCTGATACGTCAAGTGCGTTTGTCCCAAGACCTCTTTTGTCACGAATTGAAACATCTCCTCGGTCAGGGACATAAGGTCTTCGTGATTGGCGTAGGCCTGATAGAACTCCAGCATCGTAAACTCAGGATTATGCTCGCTTGAAACTCCCTCGTTTCTAAAACTGCGGTTAATCTCAAAAACACGATCAAATCCTCCTATAACCAGTCGCTTCAGGTAAAGCTCCGGGGCAATCCGCAAGAAAAGCTCCATTCCGAGGGCATCGTGGAACGTCTTGAAAGGGGTTGCCTCAGCACCTCCGGGTATGGGTTGCATCATGGGCGTCTCCACCTCCAGAAAGCCGCGCTCCAAGAGAAAGGCCCGGAAGGCCGTAATGATTCGGGCCCTCTTGATGAAGATGTCCCGAACATCGGGGTTCATGATGAGATCGAGGTATCTTTGGCGGTAGCGTTTTTCTGGATCTCTCAATCTATGGAACTTCTCAGGAAGAGGCCTTAGGGCCTTGCAGAGGAGACGAATCTCCTTGGCCAGAAGGGTCCATTCACCTGTCCTAGTCTGAAACAAATCTCCCTTGAGTCCAATAAAATCACCAACATCAAACTGCTTGAACAAGGCATACGCCTCTTTTCCAACCTCATCTTGTTTTACATAGGCCTGAAGCTCTCCCGTGTAATCTCTAAATTGAATAAATGCAGCCTTCCCGAAAGACCGGAGCGCCACGATGCGGCCTGCCATGGCAAACACAGCATCACCGCTCTCGGCTCCCGCCTCCTGATCAATGTAATCTCTGACGGCACCAATCGTGTGCGACACCCTGAAATCATTGGGATAAAGCTCAGTCTTCTGATCAGCTAAGGACTGCGCCTTCTCACGTCTATGGCGGATTACTTCACTTGTTTCGTCCATGTGGCAGTGAGGTCCTCTCCAAGACCGTTATGTAATCTTCACAAATAGTTATTCGGTCCGCGAATGGTGATTCAGCTAACGTATTTGCCTGGAGGTGTCAAGATAAAAGGCCCGGCGGGTCTATTCTCTTGAGGTATACAGTGAAGGTAGTTCCCTGGCCCTGTCGACTTTGAACGTCAAGTCGCCCATTATAAGACTCCAGAAGTCTGTAGACAATGGATAGCCCCAAGCCGGTGCCGTGGGTCTTGCTCGTATAGAAGGGGTCAAAAACCTTGCTTATTGTCTCGTCCGACATGCCGCAGCCGTCATCCTGTACGACCACTTGCACCATATCTTCTTCGACCATGGAAGAAATGTGTATCGTACCAGTCCCATCAATGGCTTCAGCGGCATTCAGAAGTAAGTTCCAGAAGATCTGGCGCGCGTGCTCAGAATCCATCTCTGTCCACGCCTCAGCTGCGAGATCCGGTATGACGGTAATCCTGTTCTCCAGTATGCCATCTTCTCTAAAAAGTTCCAAAGTATCCTCAATGGCTGAACTTATTTCCACTGGTTCTGTCTTGTCGGATCTGGGCCGAGCAAACAGGAGAAAATCGTTGGCCAAGGCGTTAAGCCGATCCGTTTCCCTGAGAACAATATCCATGAGCTTCTTGGCTACAGGGGTCACGTCTACCCCGGTTCTTAGCAGCTGTATCGATCCACTCATGGACGCCAACGGGTTTCTAATTTCATGGGCGATGCCCGCGGCCATTTCTCCAACAGCGGCCAGCTTCTCCACTCGTTTGACATGGTCTTCCATGTTTTTGAACGCGGTTAAATCTTGAAATATCAACAGATTGCCTACAGGCCTTCCGCCAGGTTCCTCCAATGAAGACATGGAAAACCCCAAGAAACCGACGGACCCATCTTTTCTCTTGAACTCCGTTTCATACCGGTATGGCTGTTTTTCGCGGGACGTGTCTGACAAGGCAAGGTGCTCAATCACATCAGGAAAGACATTTGACAATGATTCTCCCAGCACTTCTTCTCGACCAAATCCAGCAATGACCTCTGCTGCCCGATTGAAGGTGGTTATCACACCGTCAGAGTTCAGCGTAAGAAGTCCGCTGTCAATGCTGTGAATAATACTGGCATTGACAGCCTCCAACTGTTCAAAGTCCTTTTGTTTTGCCTCAAGCTGTTTTTCAGTCTTAAGGGTCTGCTGGGCAAGGGAACTGCTCAGGAAAGCAACGAGGAAGCACGCCACCATCGTCATACCAACCTTGTAGATCACATACGACTCCTCGTATTCCTGTATATCCATGGTGGCCACACTATAGAACGGTGTCAAAGCTCCATAGTATTCGAGGTCTATCATGACCCCATACTGTATGCTGCACAGGGTCGCCATAATCAGGCTCCCCTTCTTGTAAAGAAGAATGCTGGCGTACACAATGACCACCAGATAGAGAAATGAGAAGACGCTGGAAATGCTGCCCGTCACATAGATCAGCAACGTGACCAAGAAGGTGTCCAGCCCGATTTGAACATAGGCAAATCTGAGACTCGCCCCAATTCGTTTCAGGACTATGACGTACAAGAAGGTGAAAACGTAAACCGATGCAATTAGCGCATATGTTACGAGGAGAGGTGGGGCGAGGGATTCATGATACTTGAATTGGACGAGGATGCTCGAACCGAGAAGAACGGTGACAAATATGACTCGTAAGAACATCAGCCACTGGAGTCTTCCAAACAAAACATCGTGCGAGGGTCGTTCGTCAGAAGTGACTCCAGCCACTGCCTTATCCGCCAACCAGGCCCGCCATCTTGAAGATCGGCAAATACATTGCAACAACAAGTCCGCCAATGGTTACGCCTAGAAAGACCATCATAAACGGTTCGATCATGGAGGTGAGGCCCTCAACGGCGGCATCTACCTCGTCATCGTAGAAGTCGGCTATTTTCCCGAGCATGGCATCCAGGGCCCCTGTTTGTTCCCCCACTGCCACCATTTGCACCACCATGCTTGGAAATACCTTGCTCTCACCCAGCGGCTCTGCCATGGTGCGTCCTTGGGTGATAGCCGACCGGACGCTGTAGAGGGCCTTCTCAATGGTCATGTTGCCGGCAGTCTTTGCCACAATGTCCAGCGCCTCCAAAATCGGCACCCCGCTGCTGATCATGGTCCCCATGGTCCGCGTAAACCTGGCCACAGCGACCTTCTGTAAGAGAGGGCCAACGACCGGCAACTTGAGCATAAGGTCGTCTACCAGGGCATGCCCCCGGTCAGTGGCATAAAATCGCTTAAATGCAAAACTAAGGACGCCGAGTCCAATAATGATGAAGATAACGTTTCCTTTGACAAAGTTGCTTATGGCCACCACAATTTGGGTGGGGACTGGAAGTGACCCGCCAAAGTCGGAAAACATCTGCTCGAAAACCGGGATGACGAAGATCAAGATAACGGCGACGACCAGGACGGCGATGACCAGGACGATGATGGGATAGGTCATGGCTCCCTTAACCTGTCTTTTGAGCTTCATAGCCTTTTCCATATAAGCGGAAAGGCGGTTCAAGATGGTATCCAGGATGCCACCCACTTCGCCGGCTGCAACCATGTTAACAAATAGGTCGTCAAATACCTTTGGGTGCCTTCCCATGGCATCTGCAAGCGTTGAACCCTCTTCTACTCTTTCCTTGACGTCTTTCAGAATCTTCTTAAAGGTCTTGTTATCCTGCTGGGAGTAAAGAATCTCGAGGCTCTGAATCAGCGGTAGCCCGGCATTGATCATGGTCGCGAACTGCCTAGCAAAGACCACCACATCGGGTCCCTTGACCTTGGGCTGCATGAAGGCCATATTGTCAAACAGGTCTTTTCCTTTCTGCTTTACCTTCGTGGGTTTTATCTGCATACGCCGTAGCTGCGTGCGCACTGCAGCTTCATGAGGGGCCTCTATTTCACCCGTCTGGGTTGCCCCCGTTCTGTCCTCTCCTTTCCACTTGAAGACCGGCATGGTTCACCTCGCTCTATGATTCATCTGATGGTTGATACAAGAGGCCCTTTTTTTCCCAATTTTATTAATTTATCATAAATGCTCAATGCAATGCAAGAGAAGCGGCTATTTAACCTGTTTATTTCCGTTCCTACCACAAGTCAGGCTGGGAACCTGAACTCGGTGGGGGGAATATCGAAAAACTTGTTGACAAGCCAGAACGGCGTTGATAAGAATTTTGAGTTTTATGCTTTGGATTGGCAAGGTCAACATATAACACCAGATAGAAAGGGGGTGGTTCCGATGGTTTGCACGACTGTAAAGGAAAGCATGGAGTGTGTCTTTATGACGAAAAAGGGATGTTCTTTTAATGGCGGGGGTTGTTACCCCATCGTGGAGGAATGCCATGGATGTAGCCGCGCTTCGGAGTTTTCGAACGGCTGGTATTGCACAGCCTATCCAGATCCTTCCATCAAGTGGAAGAATGGCGACTGCAACTTTGCTACCCATGTGGCGAAGGAAGCCGAGGTCAAGAATAGCAAGATCAATCCGCTCAAAGCATCCAAGCGAATGGGCCGCTAGGTCATTGGATGAGTCATTGGTCGCTGGTCATTGGTCACTGGTCATGAGAATTGCACACGCAGTTCATTTGACCTGTGACCATTGACCGTTGACTTTTGACTAGAAGCCATCTCAGAAACCCGTCTGAGGTCCGATGGCGGTGTTGCAGGTCGGCTCAAAATCTTTAAGCTCATCCCGCTTACAGCGGGACTCCGCGTTCTCCCCTCCCTGCGCCTTGCCCTCGAACCTGATCCGGAATTTTGAGATGGCTTCTACGCCAATCTCTTCAGGGCCACTTCTATCCTATCCAGCCCCTCATCTATCTTGTAAAGACTCGTTGCGTAAGACAATCTGACAAAACCATCGTCACCAAAGGCAATCCCTGGCACCAAAGCCACATGGGCTTGGTTCAACAGGTATTCACAAAGGTCGGTAGAGTCTTCTATGGTTTTTCCATCTGCCTCGACATTGAAGTAATGACTCACATTTGGAAAGGCGTAGAACGCCCCGCCCGGGAGGTTGCAATGGATTCCTGATATGGCGTTCAGTCGCTCTACCAGGTGTTTTCGCCTCTCATCAAAGGCCTCGATCATGGCCTGCAGGAAATCTTCTGAGCCCCTCAAAGCAGCAACTGCAGCTTTCTGTGCTATCGAGTTGGGGTTCGACGTACTCTGGCCCTGGATTTTGCTCATCCCTCCAATGACTTCTCGTGCTCCTGCTGCATATCCTATGCGCCAGCCCGTCATGGCATAGGTCTTGGATAACCCATTCACAACAAAGGTCTTGGATTTCATCTCATCACTAGCCTGGGCAATACTCCAGAAGCGTGTATCGCCGAAAACCAGCTTTTCGTAGATCTCATCGGAAATGACCCAGATATCGTGTTTCAAGATCACTTCTGCCAGGGCCCGTAACTCTGACTCGGTGTAGCATGAACCGGTTGGATTGGACGGACTGTTGAGAACCAGCATCTTGGTGCGAGGGGTAATAGCCTTTTCAAGAGATCCTGGCGACAACTTGAAGTCGTCTGCCTCTGCTGTGCTGACTATCACAGGACTTCCGCCCGCAAGCATGACAATCGGCGGATAGGACACCCAGTAGGGGGCCGGGATGATCACTTCGTCCCCAGGGTCCAGGAAAACCTGGGATAGATTGTAAAGAACATGTTTGCCTCCACAGGATACAATGACTTCGTCACGTTCGTAGGCGAGGTCATTGTCACGCCGGAATTTCTCTATGATCGCATCCTTGAGCTCAGGAATGCCGCCCACTGCAGTATATCGTGTAAATCCCTCTTCTATTGCACGAATGGCCGCATCTCTGATGTGTTCTGGGGTATCAAAATCCGGCTCCCCCACCCCGAAGCTGACAACATCAATGCCCTCGGCTCTCATCGCCAACGCCTTTGCATTCAAGGCCATGGTAGCTGATGGCTTTATTCCTCTGATTCTTTCAGATAGAAGCATGATTCT
>JAQBAU010000247.1:0-32116 GCA_032126655.1 Desulfobacterales bacterium | reverse complement strand
CCACTTTCTTGCCTTCCCGAACGTTGTTCTTGCCCCCTCAACTTACTGGCATGCCCACAACCCGCGGGCCTTTCCGGTGATGTTCTTCCGGCTTTAGAAGCAGAAAGTGGTGTGTTGGGAACCCTTTTGGGAGCCGGTTCATTGTACCAAAAGAAAAGGGCTTAGAATCTCTCCTAAGCCCTTGTATTTCGTGTGGTAGCGGGGATAGGATTCGAACCTATGACCTTCGGGTTATGAGCCCGACGAGCTACCAGACTGCTCCACCCCGCAGCAATGCAAAGCCTTTTAGGTCTTCCGACGTGTAGTGTCAAGGATTTATTTGGAAGACCGTATTAATCGTTCTATGAGCTTGTAGCCATCCGCCACAAACACGCCTTGGGCTTCGGCGTTAGGCTCATTGAAACCACCGGCGCCTTGTGAAGAGGCAGGGATACCCGCTCCACAAATGGCAAATGGGATCGGTTCCGTCGTATGCGTCCTCACAGAAATAGGGGTGTAGTGATCCGTTGTCACCATGACGCGGTGTTCCGGAAAACGCTTCATCCCCTCCAACACCTTGCCCACCACCATAGCATCAAAGGCCTCGATGGTAGAAATCTTCTTATCCAGCAAACCAGCGTGTCCGGCCTCATCCGGCGCCTCCACGTGCACGTAGACAAAGTCAACATCTTCCAAGGCCGACAGCGCATATGTCGCCTTTGCCTCGTAATCGGTATCGAAATATCCGGTGGCACCCGGAACCAGGATCACCTCCAGCCCTGCATAGACCCCAATCCCTCTCAACAGGTCGACAGCAGAAATAACCGCCCCTTTGAGCCCGGTCCTCGTTTCAAAGGCTTCCAAATGGGGAGCAAGGCCTTGGCCCCAGAGCCAGATATGGTTGGCCGGTTTCAACCCTTTTCTGATGCGCTTTTTGTTGGCCGGATGATCATTCAGGATTGTACGTGCCCGATCCATGAGCTGAAGCAATGCCCCATGAGACCTCATGCGATCCAGATACGGCCCCACGGCCCGACCTACAATGTCGTGGGGGGGGGTGGTAGCAACTTCTACCACCCCATCATGCCATACCATGAGATGACGGTAGCTCACACCAGGATAGAACCGAAAGGTCTCGTCGCCTAATGCCCTGTCCAGATCCTCAATAATGTCTCGCGCCTCGTCAGTACCGATGTGACCAGCGCTGTAATCGTTCACGGACAATATGCCGTTCTGCTTGGCAAGGGTGACTAAGTTGCACCTGAAAGCCACATCTGTCTCGGAAAGACGGACTCCAACACTGGCCGCTTCCAACGGACCACGCCGGGTCAGAGTGCTTTTCGGATTGTACCCCAGGAGACTCAAGTTGGCCGTGTCACTGCCGGTTTCACATCCCTCTGGGATGGTGCTGGACAGACCGAGCTCCCCATGGTCGGCAATCCAATCCATATGCGGCGTATGCGCAGCCGCAAGCGGCGTCTTGCCTCCGAGCTCGGCAATGGGGTAATCTCCCATACCGTCCCCTACCAACATGATATATTTCATCTCCAGTCCTCAATCCGGATCAGAATCGTTTCGTCCTTGATCGCGTCAAGTTGATCGATTTCCGCAAGCGCTGTCTTTACAAACGCCTCCTTCGCCTCATGCGTAATCATGACAATGGGCACAGCCCCCACAAGGTCTCGCCCCTGCTGGTGGACCGATTTGATGCTGATCTGGTGCTTTCCCAGAATCCCGGCGACCTTGGAAAGGACACCTGGGCGATCTTCGGCTGAAAACCGAAAATAGTACTCAGTTTGCAGTTCTTCGATCGACTTGATCCGCCTCGGCTTGATACCGGATGGCTGGTACCCCACGGACGGCACCCTCCCCGCCGCATCCACGAGGATGTTGCGGGCAACATCGACTAGATCGCTCACTACTGCGCTGCCCGTCGGCATCATGCCAGCGCCCGGGCCGTAAAACATTACATTGCCTACTGCGTCCCCTTTTACATAGAGGGCGTTGTAAGCCTCGTTTACATTGGCAAGCATACTATCGTCCGGCATCAGCGTTGGATGCACCCTTGCCTCGATCGCCTCGCCATCGTCCTTTGAAATGGCCAGCAACTTTATCCGGTATCCAAACTCCTTCATGAACCTGATGTCGAGGGGTGTCACCTTTGAAATCCCCTCCGTGTAGACCGCCTCAAAATCTATCGGCACGCCATAGGCAATGGAAAGAAGTATTGTGAGCTTGTGGGCCGCGTCGATCCCTTCCACGTCAAAGGTGGGATCAGCTTCTGCATACCCGAGAGCCTGGGCTTCTTTAAGCACCTCTGAAAAAGGGCTTCCTTCATCTGTCATCTTAGTCAGGATGTAATTAGCAGTTCCATTCAGAATGCCAAAAAGGCCTTCGATACGGTTGGCAACCAAGCCTTCCTTGATTGATCGAATCAGGGGGATGCCGCCACCGACGCTGGCCTCAAAGCCAACTTCCACACCTTTTTGGGAAGCGGCGGAGAAGATTTCATCTCCATGGGCAGCGAGAAGCGCTTTGTTAGCCGTCACAATGTGCTTCCCGTTTTCAATCGCCTTTAGGATCAGGCTTCTTGCCGGTTCGTAACCGCCAATGAGCTCCACGACAATGTCAACCTCTTTATCATTGATCACCATTTCGGCATCCTGCGTCAGTATGCCCGGATCTACGTCGACCCCCCGATCTCTCTCCAGATCAAGGTCAGCTATCCATTTCAGGACGAGCGACGCCCCAAGGCGCGGCTCTATGACCTCCCGGTTTTCCAGCAAGATCTTCGCCATCCCAGAACCCACGGTTCCGAATCCCATTAAACCGACGGTAATTTTTTTCATCTACTCACCTCATGAGGGAGAGTTTCATATAGAATGGAGTAATGGAGTGATGGGACAGAAACATTCCAATAATCCAGTACTCCAGCACTCCAATAGTTCAATAGTTCATACGCACCTTAATGCTAAAGAACCTTTCGTATTCCTCTAATTGCCTGATTGGTCCGCATGTTGTTTTCTATCAAGGCGAAACGAACGTAGTCATCGCCATACTCTCCAAAGCCCAATCCCGGCGAGACTGCCACCTTTGCTTCTCGGATTAACATTTCAGAGAACGCAAGAGACCCCATCTTAATGTATTGATCGGGAATTTTTGCCCAAACAAACATGGTCGCTTTGGGTCGTTTAATTGGCCACCCTGCCCTGTTCAATCCGTCTATAAGCGTGTCGCGCCTCACCTTGTAAGTATCCACGATCTTCTTGACACAGTCCTGAGGTCCGTTCAAAGCGATGATCCCGGCGATTTGGATAGGCTGAAAGATTCCATAATCGAGATAGCTCTTTATACGACGCAACGCCCCCACAACCTGGGGATTTCCGACACAGAATCCCACACGCCACCCCGGCATGTTGTAGCTTTTGGAAAGCGAGAAGAATTCAACGCCGACATCCTTAGCCCCGGGCACCTGAAGAAAGCTCGGCGCCTTGTAGCCGTCAAAGACGAGGTCAGCATAAGCCAGGTCATGAATGACCAGCATGTCATGCTCTTTGGCATAATCGACCACCTTCTCAAAAAAAGCCATGTCCACAACCTCTGTTGTGGGATTATGCGGAAATGAAATGATGAGTATCTTCGGCCGCGGCCATGTCTGCTTCGTCGCCACCATCAAGTCTTCAAAAAAATCCCCGTCCGGACCCAACGGAATCCTTCGGACATCCCCGCCAGCAATAATAGCGGAAAACGGATGGATCGGGTATGTGGGGTCTGGCGCCAAAACAACGTCCCCCGGGCGTATGGTAACCAGCACCAGATGGGAAATCCCTTCTTTGGCACCAATGGTGACGATCGCTTCGGTGTCCGGGTCGATATCTACATCAAACCTGCGTTTATACCATTTGGAAATCGCCAGCCTGAGCTTAGTAATCCCCATGGACGCCGAGTAACGGTGATTATGACCCTTTCTGGCCGCCTCAACCAGTTTGTCCACAATGTGTTTGGGGGTGGGCATATCTGGATTTCCCATTCCAAGATCGATAATGTCCTCTCCTGCATGGCGGGCATCCATTTTGATTTGGTTCACCCTCGTAAAGACGTAGGGAGGTAGCCTATCCAACCTAGCAAATTCTTTCATAGTAGAACCCCTCTGTCCCGTTTAATTCCTTTCTTTTCTTGAACTTGATTACACCACGGCGGGACTGATGTCAAAAAATATTTCTTTGACTTATTACAGACACTATACTAATTAGTGCCCATTCATAAACGACGTAACAAGTGTTGGACACTAGGTAAGTTTCCAGTTCATAAATGAGGAGTTTTTCTGATGAGCAAGGCCGCACAAGGGTTTTCGTTGAGGCGTACATATAGTACTCCGCAAACGGCCTTTTCACAAGCCGCAGGCGCAAACCCGCGGAGAACCCCGCTCATCGGGAAAAAGACCGTTTATGGATGGAAACTAACTATGGTCCGGCTATTACACTAACTCAGCCAAGTGAATCATGGACAAATCTCTTACCTATCAAAAGGCCGGCGTCGATATCGACAAGGCGAAGCGGTTCATAAAAACGATCAAGAGGATTACCAAGGAAGCCCCTCAATCTGGTGTTATCGCTGGCATTGGAGGGTTTAGCGGCCTCTATTCCCTTGACGTAAGCAACTACGCAAACCCCGTCCTGGTTACCTCCACAGACGGCGTAGGGACCAAAGTCAAGGTCGCATGCATGATGGACAAACACGATACCATTGGCATTGACCTGGTGGCAATGTGCATCAATGATATCGCCGTGCAAGGGGCCAAGCCGTTATTTCTCCTCGACTATCTTTCGATGGGAACGCTTGTAACTGAGACAGCTGAGGCCATCGTTCAAGGCATTGTGGAGGGGTGCAAGGTGGCCAAATGTGCTCTTATTGGAGGGGAGACAGCGGAGATGCCCGGGTTGTATGCCGATGAGGAATACGATATTGCGGGTTTTGTTGTGGGCATTGTTGACAACAGCAAGATCGTAGATGGCTCCGAGATTTCTGTGGGCCAGCAACTGATTGGGATCGGATCAAGCGGGCTACATAGCAACGGCTACTCCTTGGCCCGAAAGATCTGCTTTGAAAGGCTCAAGCTGAAAGGAGACGACACCGTTGATGTGCTGGGTAGAACTATTGGGGAAGAGCTTCTAGAACCCACCAAAATCTATTCCGAGATCATTCGTCGTCTCTTGCGTGATTTTCCTATACACGGCATTGCCCACATAACCGGCGGGGGCATCGTGGAAAACCTGCCCCGCATACTCCCCTCATCCTGTATGGGTGTGATTCACAAAGGGAGCTGGGAGATCCCGCCTATTTTCACGTTCCTTCAAGAGGCAGGGAAGATTTCAAAACGCGAGATGATGAGAACCTTCAACAACGGCATTGGAATCATCCTGGTCGTACCTCAAAAGGACTCTGAGGGAGTTGTGGAGTTTCTCAGGGCCATGGATGAAAAGGCCTACGTGATAGGGAGTATTGTTGAACGGGAACGGTCAAGCAACCAAATAGCGTGGGGATGAGACAGATTGGAGTGATGGAGTACTGGAGTATTGCGCCTTAGTTGACAAAACCCTTGCATAGGGCGCCCTCATAAAGCTTTCACTTTTGTTCAAGGTCAAGGCAGGCGAAGATTTGGACCGCAGGAATACTGCCCTGTATTTCGAGGATCAAAATCTGAGCCTAACGCGGAGATTGGACAAAAGGGGAAGCTTTATTTTTGGGAGACGATGTCGTATACAAGGGACAGGGCCTCCGGCAGCTTTTCCGGCTTACTCCCGCCAGCCTGCGCCATGTCAGGGCGCCCGCCTCCGCCTCCACCGACCACACCAGCCACCTGCTTCACGATATCTCCTGCATGGTATCGACCCAGATGGTCCTCAGTGACTAGAGTAATCAGCATGACTTTGCCTTGCGCCCTGCTCCCTAGTACCACAATGCCAGACTTCATTTTCCCTTTGAGGTGATCAGCCATGTCCCTCAGGGCTGCTGGTGAGTCAACGGAAACCTCTTGCGCAAGGACTGAGACCCCGTCCACTGTCTTGGATTCAGAAAGCAACTGATCTGATGTCTGTGTTGCTCTTTTCCCTTCTGCGGCAGCGAGTTCCTTTTCCAAGCTTTTCAGTTGGGCCAAGGTCTTCTTAAATCTCTCTGTGAGGTCCTCTGGCTTTGTTTTGAGCATCTGTGCCAGGGTATTGAGGGTCCGGGCGGTCTCCTGCACATAGGAAAGGGCTGTTTTCCCTGTGAGTGCTTCGATCCGCCGTACGCCTGCCGCCACACTCCCTTCGCTAATGATCTTGAACAGACCGATGTCCCCTGTCCGTTCCGTGTGGGTCCCACCGCAGAGTTCCCGGCTGAAATCTTCTACAGCAACGACACGGACGCGGTCACCATACTTCTCCTCAAAAAGCGCGGTCGCCCCTGACTTGAATGCCTCCTCAGCATCCATCTTCTCAACTTCAAGCGGGACATTCTGTTGAATCCACTCGTTGACGAGAACCTCAATCTCCCGAAGCGTGTTTTCGTCAAGAGCCGAGAAATGGGTGAAGTCAAAGCGGAGTCTATTAGGTGCCACCAATGATCCTGATTGTTTCACATGGTCGCCAAGCACCTGACGCAGAACCGCATGCAGGATATGAGTGGCTGTGTGGTTCCTTTCAGTGGCCGAACGGCTCTCTTGATCTACGGTCAGAGTCACGGTCTGTCCCGGAGAAACCTTCCCTTCCAGGATCTTCCCTCTGTGGACCATGATATCGTTTGGGTCCTTGACAGTATCCGTAACCTTCATCTCAAAACCTTGACCGCTGATGTGGCCGCGGTCTCCCACTTGCCCACCGGCTTCGCCGTAACACGGCGTTTTAGCGGTCACCAGCTCAATGGTGTCTCCGGCGCTGGCATGTTGAACGGCAGTGCCATCGCGGACGACCATCAGGACCTCCGAGTCACAGGCGGTACAGTCGTGTCCAACGAATTCGGTTCTAATTCCTTGAGAAGAAAGCTCCGCATATGGCAAACCTGTTTGAAAGACCGCTGTCTTGGCACGCGACCGGTCCCTTTGTTCGCCCATAGCTTCGTCAAAACCTGTCATGTCAAGAGACATGTCTTCATCTCTGACGATATCTTGGATAAGGTCTACCGGAAAACCATAGGTGTCATACATCTTGAAGATCAGGTGACCCGGCACCTCTGAGACATTCTGCACTTTTAGCTCACCAAGGGCATCCTCCAGGACCCGCAGACCGGTATCGAGAGTCCCAAGAAACCGCTCCTCTTCGCCCTTAATGATGTTTGTGATGTAGGCATCAGCTTCCAACAGGTCCGGATATGCTGTCTTCATAACCTCAGAAACCTTTGCCGCAGTCTGGTATAGAAAAGGGCGTGTCAGGCCCAGCCCGCGGCCGTAACGTATCGCCCGTCTCAGAATACGCCGTAGCACATATCCTCGCCCGTCATTTGAGGGTAGCACCCCGTCCCCAACAAGGAAGGCGGCTGCCCGGCTGTGGTCGGCGATGACCTTTATGGCAATGTCCACCTCGGGAGACTCCGAAAGGCCGCGATCCGAAAGCTTCTCAATCTCCCTGATAATGGGGACAAACAGATCGGTCTCGTAATTGCTGACCCGACCTTGCACAACGGCCGTAACACGTTCCAGCCCCATCCCTGTATCAATGCTCGGCTTTGGAAGCGGGGTCGTGTTGCCGGATGCATCCCGGTTAAACTCCATGAACACCAGATTCCAGATCTCCAGGTAGCGGTCACAGTCACAGCCCACCTTGCACTCCGGCCGGCCGCAGCCGATTGCTTCGCCCTGGTCTATCAGTATTTCAGAGCAGGGACCGCAGGGGCCTGTATCCCCCATGGACCAGAAATTGTCCTTTTCACCCAGACGAACGATCCTGTCCTCCGATATCCCTGTATTGGCGGCCCAGAGTCTGTGTGCCTCATCGTCTTCTTCGTACACCGAGACCCAGAGCTTCTCCCCGGGCAGGCCGTACCCCTGAGTCATCAAATCCCATGCCAGTTCAATGGCCAGTTCCTTGAAGTAGTCTCCAAGCGAGAAATTCCCCAGCATCTCAAAGAACGTGTGATGGCGGTTAGTGTAACCCACGTTTTCAAGGTCATTGTGTTTTCCGCCTGCACGAACACACTTCTGAGAACTGGCCGCACGGACGTAAGGCCTTTTATCTTCCCCTAGCAAGGTCCTTTTAAACTGCACCATGCCGGCATTGGTAAAAAGCAATGTGGGATCCTCATCAGGTATCAGTGATGAGCTCTTTACTATCGTATGGCCTTTTTCCTCAAAATAGGCCAAGAACTTGCTTCGCAGATCGTTTCCGGTCATGTTAGTCATTAGTGAAAGTGCCTAAAGTGCGCTAAAATGCCTAAAGTGCCTAAAGTTAAAAGATACTTATTCTCCATCCCGCACTCCGCATTCTGCATTCCGCATTCCCTATTCAATCGTCAATCCAATCTATCTGCCTATTGCCTACTCCCTACTTCTTAGTCCCCTTTTCTGGTGCTGTTGTTTCTGCCTCCGCAGCCTGGGATTTTTCCGCTCGCAGTCCAAGGGCATTGCGAACCTTCTCACGGATACGACCGCAGACATCAGGATGTTCCTTCAGGAAAGCTTTTGCATTCTCCCTCCCCTGCCCGATACGTTCTTTGTCAAAGGAGTACCAGGCCCCGCTCTTGTCGACGATCTCTGCTTGAGCAGCCAGGTCAAGAAGATCGCCTTCAGTGGAGATCCCCACGCCGTACATGATATCAAACTCTGCTTCTCTGAAAGGAGGTGCCACCTTGTTCTTCACCACCCTCACGCGGGTCCGGCTCCCGACAACCTCTTGCCCGTCCTTGATATTTCCAATCCTCCGGATGTCAAGTCTCACCGAGGAATAGAACTTAAGAGCATTTCCTCCAGGGGTTGTCTCGGGATTACCAAACATCACTCCGATCTTGAACCTAATCTGATTGATGAATATGACTGATGTCATGGATTTACTGATACTGGCGGTCAACTTTCTCAAGGCCTGCGACATGAGCCTGGCCTGGAGACCCATGTGAACATCTCCCATCTCCCCTTCGATCTCTGCCCTGGGCACCAGGGCGGCCACCGAATCAACAACGACCACATCCAGTGCCCCGCTTCGAACCAGGACCTCAGTGATCTCCAAGGCCTGCTCACCCGTATCCGGCTGAGAAACCAGTAGTTCGTCACAGTTGACCCCCAGTCTTCTGGCATACGTGACATCGAGGGCGTGTTCGGCGTCGACAAAGGCGGCGATGCCATCCTTTTTTTGAGCCTCGGCCACGATCTGGAGAGCCAGGGTGGTCTTGCCTGAGGCTTCAGGGCCAAACAACTCTATCACTCGCCCCCTGGGAATACCTCCCACCCCGAGGGCGTGGTCAAGCGCAAGCGATCCGGTCGATATGGCCGGGACATCTACAATGGCCTTGCTACCCAATTTCATGATGGAGCCCTTGCCGAATTGGCGTTCTATCTGCCCCATCGCCACTTCGACAGCCTTCGCCTTCTCCACGGACATGTCACCCATAAATATCCCCCTTTGGAAATAGTGCCATAGAATGTATAGAGCGCCTAAAATGAGCTCAAGACAAAACATTAAGGTATTCTTCAAGGAAGCGCCTTAAACCCTTAACCTTGAAACACTTTAGCTCGGTTTAGCTCACCCTACGCACGTTCAAGTGCTGCCTCGGCCAGCCTGCTGTAGACTGCCCCGTCCGGACGCAGATCGCTTTGAAAAAGGACAACCGATTGCGCCGTGAAAGGTGTTGTTCGAAAATCTCCCAGTGCTCTCAACGCCTCTCCTAGCTTAATCCCATTCATACGACCTTTTATCCGGCCCAGCGTAAGATGTCCTCTGAAGGACCGCTTCTCCTTTGGGAACCCCAAGCCATCAAGCTGATCTTCCAACTCCCGTTGAAGGAAACGCAAGGCCTCTATCTCTCCGGACACGCCTGCCCACACGACGCGGGGACGCTTGAGATCCGGGAAGACGCCAACTCCCTCCCCCTGAAGCACAAGGGGTGAAAAGGCCTGTGTAGCTTGCTGCATCGCACTGTGGATCCTCTCCACATCAGCCCTATCAATATCTCCCAAGAATTTAATGGTCAAGTGAATGCCTTCTTTTCGGACCCATCGGATCTTGAGACCTGATCCCTTCAGGGTCTCCTGCGCATTCACGATAGCTTGAAGGACAGACTCGGGGATACTGATGGCTATAAACGCCCGTAGCTTCTCACTCATGTCCTTTCGTGCTTTCGGTTTCCTTTGCGGCGTGCGCCTTGAAAACAGTACGTGTTTTGCGGCTGCGCCTTATAAAGAGGCGTGATTGTCTTTTATTCTTTTGAACGGCGGGACATCAAGTGCTCTCGTATCCGGAGGAGAGCCTCCTCAGAAGTTTGTTGTTTTATTTCTGTTCGACTACCTTCAAAGAAATGCCTCCAGCACTGAACATCCTCGTTCCAGGCCATGGCTATGTAGACGGTCCCCACCGGTTTTTCTAAAGTTCCACCCGTAGGGCCGGCAATCCCGCTCACCGATAGACCCAGGTCTGTCCCTGCAAGGTGTTTGACGCTGCTCGCCATGGCCCGAACACACACCTCGCTCACTGCCCCATGCTCTTCTATGACCTGCTCAGAAATCCCCAGGAGTTCTGTCTTGGAGCGGTTGCTGTAAGCCACGACCCCCCTCTCGAGATAATCAGAACTGCCCGATACGTTGGTGAGGCGGTGACAGATCAGCCCTCCCGTGCATGACTCCGCTACCGCAATCGTGATTCTGAGCGACAGTAGCAGCCGAGCCACTTCTTGTTCAAGGGAATTGTGCTCCATCCTTCATCCAAGGCCTAAAGAAAACCAATCACGACCCTCAGGACAACCTGGGCATAAATGCCTGCTAGGAGATCGTCGCCTACAACGCCCCACCCACCGCTTAGCTCAGATTCCAGCCTCCTGATGGGAAAGGGCTTAACGATGTCCATGATCCTAAAGAGCAAGAAACCGACCACTACACTTGTGACAGTCCAGGGTACAATAAACAACGTAACGGACATGCCGGCCATCTCGTCTATGACTATCTGACTACTGTCCTTCTTGTTGAACAGTCTTTCGGCCTCTCCGGACACCCATACGGCCAATCCCATAAACAGAATTATGAAAAGGGTTGCCTGAGTCGGGCTAAACCTCGAAATGAGATAGCAAAGAGGAATTGCGACGAGCGAACCGGCAGTCCCCGGAGCCTTGGGAACGTACCCTGCATAACAGCCCGTTGCCAGAAGAACGACTAATTTGTCACGAATCTTCTGCAATATCCTCTTTGCATTCCTTAAGATATTTCTTTAACGATTGTCTCGTAGACCAACTTCAGAGGGACGTTTTGCTCCAAGGCAATCTTCTTACAGTCCTCATATTCTGGGACCTGAAGAGTCCTGCCGGTAGGATCCGAAACCTCCTTGACTTGCACCTTCCCGTATGAAGTAGTGGCCTCCCTGAGTTTTCGTGGAAGCTTGGTTCGCTCTGCCCGGTAATGCCGGACGCCGGTAGCTGTGGTCTCTGATAGGATCCGGTGCACCACAGCCTCTCGGTCGGTCTCGTTGCAGATGACCTGGACCATGGTTCCAGGCCGGTTTTTCTTCATGAAGACCGGGATCCAGGTGACATCAAGAGCCCCGTCTTCAAAGAGCCGCTCCATCACATAGCCGAATATCTCGGGATTCATATCATCAATGTTGGTCTCAACGATGGTTACGCTATCCGCCTCAGTGATAGCATGAGGTTCCCCCAGCACAACCCTGAGAAGATTGGGAATTTCCTCCAAGTCACGGGTACCCACGCCGTAACCGACCTGCCGAATCAACATCTTCGGCATCGGGCCGAAATCTTGACACAGCGACGTAAGGATAGCAGCACCTGTGGGCGTTACCAGTTCTTGCGTAATGCCCGTTCCGTAGACAGGTACTCCATTCAGGAGGCTCAGGGTTGCAGGAGCTGGAACGGGAAGTGTGCCGTGCTGGCAGGATACAAATCCTTTGCCTACCGGAATCTCAGAAGCCGAAACCTTATCGATACCGAGCCATTCCACGCCAAGAGCAGCACCCACGACATCGACAATGGCATCTACACCTCCCAATTCATGAAAATGGACGTCCTCTTTGGGGCTGTTGTGGATCGATGCCTCAACGTCGGCCAGTCTCTCAAACACCTTCAGGCTCAAACCTTTTACCCTGTCCGACAGTGGGCTGTTGTCGATGAGGGACTTTATGTCTCTATAGTTCCTTGCCGGTTTATCCCTATCTGCGACCGCGACGTGGACGTGACTGCCGTGAATTCCCATCCGACCTGCTGTGCTGATCTCTATGTGGAAGGCATCCAGAGGGAGGTTCCGAATGTTTTCTTCGAGGAAGTCCGCCGGCACCCCTAAGTCAATAAGGGCTCCAAGAATCATGTTGCCGCTGATTCCAGCGAAACAATCAAAGTAGGCAAGGTTCATTTACGGCCCCTAATCCTAGACCCCTGTCCATACCTCATGTCCCGTACATCAAGGGTTTAGGTGTGAGGGACATTTAGCACACAGGACTTTGGCAGTCAAAGCAAACGGTAAGCTGGAAAACCAACTGGTTTCCATCCATAAATGGCCATTTTCCGCAATCTCGGCGTCAATCTGCGGGATCGCTTGTGCGACGTACCAAATGTACGCCTCCGCACAATCCCTTGCGTTGACTCGGGGCATGAATGCCCCTCGCCCCAAGGGGCAGCCCGGCGGCTGTCCAATTTCGCAATGATGCGAAATAGCCCTTGACCTTGCGAAAAATTCCTCATTTCTGGATTGGAAACTCCCGCCAGCACCCATCACCAAGAGACTGATTTGTGGATGGGCACCAACTGACTAAGCGTGCATAGCTTTTTTGGCGTGAACTTGGACGATCTCAAGGAGAAGCTCTGCTGACTTGACCATGTCCTCGAGTGCAATCGACTCCCGTACGGTGTGCATATCCTTCATTCCCGTACCAAGGATACCGGCAACAATCCCATGGCCAAAGAAGATGTTCGCATCACTCCCCCCTCCACTGGTTTTAGTCTCCATCTTCCGTCCCAGGCTGGCCGCGGCCTCTTCCGCCATAGTGACAACAGGATGCTCGTGCGGAATATTCAAGACGGAAAAATCCTGGCGAACATCTATTTCGAGCTTCGGAAGTCCGTCATCCGAGGGAAATGACTCTCTGTAACCAGAAACATGACCTTCGAAACTTGTGATCATTCTTTGGGTCTCTTTCTCCAGTTTCTCGGGGCTGTGGCTTCGCACTTCACCAGACACCGTTACCAAAGAAGGTACAATATTGGTGGCCTGGCCCCCCTTGATCAGGCCGATATTGGCCGTGGTCTCCTCGTCAATACGTCCAACTTGCACGTCCGAGATTGCACGGCTGGCCAGATGTATGGCGTTAATCCCCTTTTCAGGGGCTGCACCGGCATGTGCATCCCGACCGTAAACCTTGAACTCGACGTGATTTGCAGCCGGGGCTCGGGTCACAATCCCATCTGTGTCAGTGGAGTCCAGACTGTAACCATACTCGGCCTTGATCAACGAATAATCCAAATGCTTTGCCCCCAAAAGGCCAACTTCCTCGCAGACTGTGACCACCACCTCTAAAGGTCCATACGGGAGTTTGTTTTCCTGAAGTGTCGTGATCGTTTCGATAATAACAGCCAATGCCGATTTGTCATCGGCCCCAAGGATCGTCGATCCATCGCTCTTGAAAGTTCCATCTGAGAAGATGACCTTGACTTGTTCTCCCGGTTCGACCGTATCCATGTGGGCGTTGAGCAGCAGAGGAACCCCATCCGCCTGAGACCCCCTGAAGGCAGCGATCATGTTACCGGTATCACCACCCACCTTCGCGCCTGCCCCATCGACAACGACGTCCGCGCCGAGGGCCTCGAATGTCTCCTGCAGGGCCTTTGCAACGGCACCCTCTTTTCTCGACACACTGTCTATTTCAACAAGCGTCTTAAAGACTTCAGCCAAACGGTCGGAATTCACCATGTCTTTCTCCCCAGGTTGTTTATATCGCGCGTTTCTACTTGACTGTGCCGCCAGAGAATCAGTATGAAACGCGAAGAAAATGATTGACAGGATAGGGAAATGAAATAGTATTTCCCATTGCTTGCGGAAGTGGATAGCTCGCTGGTGGGGCTCCCGGACTTCAAATCCGGTGTGGGGCGCTAAAACCGTCCTAGGTGGGTTCGATTCCCATGCACTTCCGCCATTTTTGTCTTGTATTTCAGGTTGTTATCCCTTTCCAACCCCCACGAAAACTACCAAGAAACTACCAAAAACCCACCCCGATATCAAGCATCATACCCCATAACCTTTTTGTCGTAAATCCTTGTTCCTCATCACGCTTTCTCACTACGTGATACTGCCTTTTCCGCTGCCTTATAAACCATAAGGGCCTCTTTCACCACTTGTATTTGACATGTTGTTTGTTACAGCCGACAAACCAACTGATCTGACAAGGGGGATAGACGAGGCATGGCCTGGCAACAGAATCCCCTAGTAATTGATTCTTTACATTCCATCTTGGATCCTTCAGCAGGTTGTCATAACAGCACTCAGACATAAGAAAGGCGAAGCCATGTCTGATTCAGCCTTTTTCTTCTTGGTTATGTGCTGCCTTTTCTAAGGTTATTTCATCTACAACCCTGAAGTACCGGTTGCAGTGCCAACAAAACAGCCACCACCGCCTCCATCAGGAGGGGGAGGAGGAGGAGGCTCACCACATCCTTCGTCAACTTCCCCGTCACAGTCGTTGTCTATTTCATCACAGAGTTCATCTGCACCGGGGTAAACATCAGGATTTGTGTCATCATGGTCGCCCTGGTTTTCTGTGAAGCCGTCTCCATCGTTGTCTATGTCGTCCGGATCTGTAATACCTGGGCCGCCTTGATCAATGACCATGGCGTCGAAGGCTGGAACGTCATCGCCCCGCTCACTATCCCAGAACTCGAGCGTGACCACATTTCCGTTGATCACAGCTCCTGTGCGACCGTCCCACAGGAATTCATACCAGTGAGGAACGGCATTACCCGGCGTAGGGCCAAACTTCCAGTAAGTATCGACCACGGACCCGGCGGGAAGATACAGAGTTACGCTTGTGGCGCCACCTAATCCAAGGGGACAACCACATAAAAACCTCTTCGCGGATTTGCGATCCGTCCCCGTTTTTTGAGTCGCCGAAGCGCCGCTTCAAGCGCCAGGTCCGTGATTACCATCGGCTCTGCCGCCTCGGCACGGGTAAATGTGTAACGGCCCCGAGCCTGAAGGTTATCTACAAAAGCGGCCAGTGATCTGTTTATGTGATTGCCTGCCTTGTCCATTCTGGTTGTGCAATCCAACATTTTGTGTCAGCTTTTGCAAGCGAAGCGGGAGAGGCGAAAAGCGAAAAAAAGCGGGACAAACTTGAGGTCACAATTTGTGACCTCAAGTTCGCGGCAATGGGGTGGATGGCGATACAAGCCCATGGCCTTCACCGAACAGGGCGTCGCGATGCTATCCACCGTTCTGCGGAGTGACCGCGCCGCAGCGCAATCTCGAGCGAACGACGAAAGGAGAGCTTTCGCCGCAAAAAATTGGTAACGTTCAAAAGTTGCGGCAAACCCCTTTGGCAGACAGTTAAAGGGATAGGGAGGAGCGCTCAACATAGGCATACAGCCATTTCCATCTACACGTCGCCAAAGCCTGTGAATGGGGGCCATCGTCCCCAATTTGACTCATGGAACTCATTTATTTTCATCAACCCAATTCAAAACGACCCTATACGGGTATGCCGCTAACCGTCCAAAATTCTTCACTGTCTTTGCCTTTTTCTTCGATAGGTTCGGCGTGTTGATCCCGCACAGGAATCGCGTAATAAGCGTTTTTGAGGCAAACGGATCAATGTTGTCAAATAGCGGTTCACATATTGAATCAAAATCCAATTCGGCCAAAGAGCGATATTCAACGGAAGGGAGTCTGATTGGTTCCATCGCCTGACACGCCGAGCAAACGCCACATGGATGGTTCAGCGTTTCTCCAAAATAGGTGGAAAGGCCGTCGGCCAAACATGACGACTCTTCAAAAAACCGGATCATCTGCTGAATGCGTTTGACCTCAAACGATTCTCGCGACGTGAACAAGTCGAAAAGCCAATTGGTGGTGTCACTGACGTCAAAATCTGAGTTCAGGACTTCAAATACCTCGACGCTCGATTTTGGTCTCAATTCAACCCATCCCTTTTCATTGAAATAATCCAGCGCCGTCAAAACTCTCTCCCTTCCCGATCCCGTGGTGGACATGATGGCCTCAATATCCGGATGTGTCCAGACCCTTCCCTTTTTCGATTGTGCAAAGAGGGTTTGAATAAATTGCTTTCGCTCACCTTTAAAGCATTCAACAATTTCATCCTCTGCTTTTATGAATTTAAACGGGTAATTCTCAAAATATACGTACTTCGGTTTGATGATATTCTCAATTTCCAGGTAGACGAGCAGGGTTTTCAGTGGCAGCATCCGAATATCAGCATCATGCGATAATTCAAACAATCGGATTTCGAGAAGCCCCTCGGAGCAGCTCTTAATCATCTTCAATGCATGTTGGAGCCCCCCCCTCTCAGGCGTGTCACCATAGACAAAATTTTCGAGTACCGGCACACTGCCCTGGTTCCCCAGCACGCTGCATACCGATTGATTGCCGTCCCGCCCCGCGCGACCGATTTCCTGGCTATAACCTTCGATGGATTTGGGGAGATCGTAATGCACCACTTTCCGGATATCACGTTTGTCGATACCCATGCCGAATGCGATGGTGGCGACGACGATCTCAAGTCGGCCCGCCATAAACCGGTTTTGAATTGCTTCTCGTTCCTCTGATTTCATTCCTGCGTGGTAAGGGGCCGCATTGAATCCTTTGTCTGACAGGATTTCCGAGACTCTCTCTGCGGTCCTCTGCCGAATCACATACACGATGGAAGGGCCGAGAGGCGGTTCCGACAGCGCATCGATCAAAACCTTGGTCTTTTCCTCCTCGATGGTGGGAACGACCCTGAGGCAAAGATTTTTCCTGAAAAACCCCGTTGTGAAGACGTTTTTCTTTGGAATATCAAACCTTCGGCACATGTCGTCGGTGACTTGGGGGGTAGCGGTCGCAGTAAGCAATAACACCTGACGTATATCAAATTCTTTCTGGTATGTGGGTATCTTGAGATAATCCGGCCTGAAATTGTGCCCCCACTCTGAGATACAATGAGCTTCATCTACCACCAAGAGTGAAATGTTCAGCTTGCTGAGATTAAGCCTGAACTGTTCGTTTTTAAATCGCTCCACCGAGATCATGAGGATTTTCACATCCCCTTTCTTCGCTGCTTGAAGCGTGGCAACGTAGTCTTCCCGTGTCATGGTCGAATCAAGCTTCACCGCGGGGACGTTTTTCGACACCAGGAAATCGAGCTGGTCTTTCATCAGGGACAACAGGGGAGAGACCACCAGGGTAATGCCTGGCAGATGAAGTGCCGGTAGCTGATAACACAGGGATTTGCCAGCGCCTGTGGGAAATATGGCCACAGCCGACTCGGACGCCAATACCCTCCGGACCACTTCCTCCTGGCCTTTTAAGAAGTGTCGAAAACCAAACTGTTGGTGAAGCGACTCTTGAAGCATCATCTCCGGTCGAGTAGATATGGGTCATGAAGTGAGAAACGGGGTTTTTGCCTTCGGTACACCGCACTCCCTTGGATAGAAGACAGCGGACACTGTAACATTTGTATCATTAGCATGAACTCTTTTGAGGAATGCTACTATTTTAGTGCGGTCATAACACAGAGGAACAACCAGAATTAGTAAGCGAATAAGTGTAGGAAAGCAGGAGAGGGGCGATCCTCCCATGAGATGGTCGGAATAGAAATGCGGCGCGCGCAGCCGCAGGCAGAGAGTTTCCGTCTGCCTCTATTCCTCTAAAAGAGAACGGAATTCCTTGATCGTCTTTCCGTAATCAGAGCTGCCAAAGATCGCCGAACCTGCCACGAATACGTCCGCACCAGCCCTTGCCACAGACCGGATAGTCTCGTGGTTGATCCCCCCGTCAACCTGAATGAGGATGTTGGGGTTCTTAGAAGCTATCATCGGCTTCAGGTCTGCTATCTTCTCGAGCGCCTGCGGAATGAACGTCTGGCCGCCGAAACCGGGGTTTACGCTCATAATAAGGACCATGTCCAAGTCTTCCAGGATGAGCTCCAAAGCTGAAACCGGCGTTGCCGGATTGAGTGCAACCGCCGCCTTCACGCCCAAGGCCTTGATGGCCTGAACAGTCCTGTGCAGATGGACACAGGCCTCCAGTTGCACAGTCAGAAAGTCGCTCCCTGCCTTGGCGAAGTCTTCTATATACTGGTCCGCGTTCTCTATCATGAGGTGCACGTCAACCGGAAGCTCCGTAGTGCGCCTTACTGCCTCAACCACGGCGGGCCCAATCGTGATGTTCGGCACGAAATGGCCGTCCATGACATCTACGTGGATCCAATCAGCTCCGGCCGATTCCACCGCTCTAATCTCCTCACCGAGTCTGGCAAAGTCAGCCGACAGTACCGACGGCGCGATCAGCTTCTTCATACATGTCCTCCCACGAAAAAAGTGAACTGAAGTCGGCTAAGATGCATAGGGCAAGCAAACTCTATCCTTAAAAAACCTTGTGTTGTCATTTGTTTCAGTCATTCAAATATAGGCACCTCAGCTCACTTCGGGCGCTTGCATTTCCTAACATCAATCCCAATCCATTGCAAGATCACGCATGATGTCCTCACGAGATCCATTGGAAAGAGAGTGACTCAAGACGAGTTCGCCATTCTCGTACAAGAAGACCGTGGCCTCCGGTTCCTCGGGGGCCAACAGCCAGATACCTTCGCCAGGGGGTACAAAGACATCGTAAAGATCATAGATCACGCCAAATGCATTCACACGAAAGCGGATGTGCTTCTTGAGAAATCCCTGATGCGTGCGATGATGAAATAGACTCAGCCCTCGACCAAGCACCGCCCCCTTCACCCGATTCATTGTCAGATTCACAAGGGTCCCGGCAGCTACCTGATACCCAGCGAGTGGGCTTTGTTCGACCACCACGTCCATGGGCAGGTCGTTCCTTTTAACAGACTTGATTTGGCCAAGGCCCAAGTGTGCTCTTTCCAATATGAGTATGGCATCTTCTATGGTAAGGCCGTGCAGATACGGCATCTGATAAGTCACGGGACGGCTACCCAGGCTGACTAACAGATCCATGGAATCACCCCGGGAGACAACAGTGCCAGAAGGCGGGGTATGGCCTACGATCTCGTCCTCGGCCACCCTGTTGCTGAATGTGCGAGATACAATGCCTCGAGACAGCCCGTTCTCTTCCATAATAATATGTGCCTGTCGGATATCCATACCCACGAGATTTGGCACAAATAGACTCTTAGGACCTTTGGAGACCACGATGCGGACATCACGGTCCTTCTTGACCTCGCTGCCAGGCCCGGGATGTTGGTATGCGACATGGTTCTTCGGAACGTCAGACCTGTACTCAAAACCACTTACCTTGATATTGAGTCCCAGGTCGGTCAGAATGTCTAAGGCATACACCACGTCTCTGCCGACAAGCTCCGGAACGACTACCGTATCCTCACTTTTGATGATGAACCCCAGCGTAAAATATGCACTGATCCCCGCTACGCCGAGAAAAACACAAAGCAGAGCTGCTGTTTTTACCACACGCCTCATGTCGCCATCCTCTTAAGACGAACCGCAAAAAAGCCGTCCATGTTCTGTTTGTGAGGGAGGCTCCTAAAGCAGCCGGAGCTGTCTACCAAGCCTGCATCCAGATCCAACAATCCAACCGGTTCTCGATCTATAACAAATTGTGTTTGATTCTTCAAAAAGTCTTGGACGACATCCTCGCCTTCCTCGGGCTCGAGACTACACACCGCGTAGACCAGGCGACCACCCGGCTTGACAAGAGGCGCAAGACAGCCAAGGAAGCGCAGTTGATCTGCCCGAAGTCTTATGAGATCCGCCTCGGTCTTTTTCCATTTGGCGTCCGGATTCCTACGCAAAACGCCGAGGCCAGAACACGGTGCATCAAGCAAGACGCGATCAAAACTACTGAAGTGTGCAATGGAAATCGATTCTGACAGGTCGTGGTGCCACATTGTAACCGACGAAATGCCAAGACGCCCCAAAGATGTCTTGAGTTGATTCAATTTCCAGGACTGGTTTTCCATGGCTTTTATCTTGCCGCGATCTTTCATAAGCTGAGCAATGTGGCCGGTCTTGCCACCATACCCGGCGCAAGCATCCAGGACCGTTTCACCCGGACTTGGATCGAGTAGATGAGTGATTAGTTGTGCGGCTTCATCTTGCACCTGAAACCAGCCATCCTTGAACGAAGGGAGATCCGTAATCGCCTGCCTCAACCCCCTCAGCGATAGCCCATCCGGGGCAAAGCGGGTCTGGGTTACATGTCTAACCTGTTTCTTCAGCGAGTCCATCAGTTGTTGTCGACTCACCTTCAGCGTATTTGCCCGCACTGTCACGGGCGGGACCTGGTTGTTTGCCTCACACAATCGTTTGGTCTCCTCAATCCCCAGACGCTCAGCCCACCGCTCGACCAGCCATAGAGGGTGGGATTCTCTGACGGCGATGGCGTCAATCGGATTGTCTCTATCGTCCGGCAGCGGGATCTCTTTTGCTCTACGCACAGCTGCCCGCATTACGCCATTTACAAAACGCACCACCCACAATGGCTCTCTAGCCTTCGCCATTTTCACAGAATCATTGACTGCAGCAGATGGAGGAATACGGGAATGAAAGAGGATTTGAAAGAGACCCAGACGGAGTATGTTTAGAACAAATGGATCTATTTTGTGGACGGGGGTCGTTGAGAGTTGCGAGATCACCCAGTCAAGGCGGCTCCGCCAGCGAAGCACTCCGTAGACCAGTTCCGTGGCTAGCGCTCGGTCCTTTCTAATGAGCTTTCCTTCCTGTTCAAACGCTCTGTGAAGGAGTTGTTGCGGGAAGGCGTTCGACTCATCCAAGCGGTTTAAGACCGAGAGGGCGATACGACGGGAGACGGCTACCATAGCTCTGTCATCCAAGGAGTGTGCCGGGCGACACAGAAAAGCCCCTTAAGAAGTCTTTGATGGGCAGGCGTTTTGCGGACTCAAGTTGAACCTCGTGCAAAGCCAATGTGCCCTGACCGGTGGCAACATTCAAGTCATCCGGGAATCCCTCCAGGACGGTTCCCGGGTTCTCCCGGGTAGGGTTCTGAACGGCTTTGGCCTTCAAGACCTTGAGTCTCTTGCCGGATAGAAACGTAAAGGCACCCGGCCAGGGATTCATCCCCCGGACGAAGGAATCCAGAAATTTGGCATCCTTGGACCAGTCTATGCGCCCATCTTCCTTCTTTAGCAAAGGGGCATAGGTGGCACGGGATTTGTCCTGGGCTTTACCCGCAAGATCATCGGACTTGAGCATGGCCAAGGTCTCGATGAGGAGTTGTCCACCCTCCTCAGCCAGCCGCTGACCAAGACTCCCGGTCGTGTCCTCCGGTCGGATAGGAACTCTGGCGTTTAGCAAGATGTCTCCTGTGTCCAAGCCTTCGTCCATCCAGATTGTGGTTACCCCGGTCTCGTCCTCCCCATTGATAATGGCCCACTGGACCGGTGCCGGCCCCCTGTATTTGGGAAGCAGCGATGCATGGATGTTGATCGCCCCAAGATGAGGTATTGACAGAAAAGAGCCCGGCAAAAGACGGCCGTATGCGACCACAACAAAGAGCTCCGGATCCATAGCTATGATTTTCTCGACAAACCAAGGCTCGTTGACCTTCGATGGTTGCAGCACTGGATAGCCCATTGCAGTGGCAACCTCCTTGACCGGCGGGGGAATGAGCCGACGGCCACGCCCTTTTGGACGGTCTGGCTGTGTCACTACGCTAAGGATGTCATGTTGTTCTTCATGGAGTCTCCTCAAGGCGGGGACGGCGAAATCGGGGGTACCCATAAAGACTATGCGGTAATTGCTCATGCGGTTCCAGTTCGGCAAATGCTCAGATGAATAGGTCTTCTTGCCAAGGAGTATTGGAGTACTGGAGTATTGGAGTGATGGAAAAAGCTAAGGGAATTACACCTCAGATCTTGAGCCATTTTCCAATACTCCATCACTCCAGTACTCCAGTAGGTTATATATCTCAAAAGGGCTTACAAATACTGTTGCGCCATGAGCATATACCACAGCCCGCCGGCTATGATTTCCCCTTTCACGGCCGCTTTCTCAAAAAAGTCTCTGAGTTGATC
Source organism: Desulfobacterales bacterium (assembly GCA_032126655.1). Taxonomy (GTDB): domain Bacteria; phylum Desulfobacterota; class Desulfobacteria; order Desulfobacterales. The sequence goes on along the minus strand of JAQBAU010000247.1, from coordinate 9,740 downwards.
CTTCTTCACCCGGCAGACCTCAATCTTTTCAGAAGGCTCCAGCTCCTGATCCTTTGGCACAGCGTCCTCATCCAACTCCACAACCACGCAATGGGCTGTCTCTTTGACGAGTGCGCTGTTAAGGGTTAGCTCGGGCGAAATCTCTACAATGGTTCCAGTGTATCCCGTCTCCTCCTCGAGCTCACGAAGGGCACACGTCTCGATATCTTCTTCATCTGAGATAACACCTGCAGGAAATCCGATCACGTAGCAATCCAAAATGACCCTGTACTGTCTGATAAAGATCAGATCTCCTGATTCTTTGAACAGCGGCATGACAAGAACTGAGGTTCGAGCGTTAACTCGTTCGATGTAATCCCAGTTCAGTACCTGACCCTCGTCGTTTTCATAGATGATCCTTCTGGGTCTGATCCAGGGACTTTCAGTGAACTCAACATTTTTCAGGATGTTCATGGGGTACCTCGCCGGTATAAACGCATAGACGCATGTTGGTTCACGCCTTTTCTTCCGCGGGTCGATCTTCAACGCCCGTGTGAGCGATCTGAACAACGCTGACGCCGGTAATAATCGCTGACACAAGACCTATCATTATCACGGGCAGCATCTGAACGACGTGACCTGCCAGGGTGAACCCTGCAGCCTCGTTTATCGGGACGCCAAAAATCAAGAGTGCAAACACACCCCCGGCTTCCCAGAGCCCCCAATAGCCCGGGGCAGCGGGAAGCGAGATAAAGAAACAAAGGATAACCATCACCGCATATATTTCAAGGAAGGAGAGGTTGATGCCAGGGCACCCAAGAGAGAACACATAGTATGACGCGCCCCCTGCCCCCCACACCAGAAACGACAGTCCAAGACAAAAGGCAACTTTGCTGGGGTTCTTCAACAAATCGAAACCGGCCGAGAAGTTGTCAAAAATGTGGACCAGTCTGACACAAAATTTCTCTCTGAACTTCTCCTTGAAGGTGTTGCTGGCAAAAACAAGCACGCGGGGAAGAGCCAGCACCGCCTGCTTTATGAATCTCTGAGTCTGCTTGACACTCACTAGGACAATGCCTGCTATCAGTACGATACTAAACTGCAGGGTTCTTATTCCGATTTGGTCGAGAGTCGCCTTGTTCAGATGATAGTCACCAAACCTCATATCAAGCTCTGGGCTGATTTCCACAGTCATAAGGACTAGGACAAAAGAAACCAGAAGTACGACCACGTCAAAGACCCTTTCGGCCCCCACCGTGGCAAGCACCTTGGAAAAAGGCACCCCTTCCTTTTTGTACAAAATGGCCGGTCGAGCCAGTTCTCCCACCCGGCCAGGCAAAATGCTGTTTAGCATAAATCCGATCATCAGTGGGTGATGAGCACTCCAGAAGTCCGTCTTCTTGAACGGACTCAGAAGAAGCTGCCACCTGACTACCCTGAATACAAAACTGATCCATATAATTACTGATGTCGGGATGGCCCACCAGTAATTCACGCTTTTCAAATAGCTCACCAACTCCGACAAGGGGATGTTCCGAAACACAACGTAAAGGGCGGCTCCAGACAACAAAAGCCCGATGATGAGCGTTACGATGATTCTTTTGCTTCCGAACATAGTATCAGGATAAGTCGCCTGGTGTGATTAGCCTATGAACAGGGGGATTTGGAACAGAGACAACACAAAATATCATATGTTAGACAAGAGCTCCCGGGCCCTTTCAATATCATGCTTGATTTGCACGGTTAATGCTTCAGGTCCTGAGAACTTTTTTTCGTCTCTAAGGCGGTGAACGAAGTTCAAGCAAATAGGCTGATCATAAATCGTCTTGTCGAAATTGAAGATGTGAACTTCCACCCCAAACTGACCATTCTGAAAGGTAGGGCTGTATCCAATATTGGCCACGCCATCGTAACGGACGCCATCGTGTTGTACGGTCACAGCATATACGCCTGTCTTGGGACAGAGTTCATCATACAATGTCAGGTTGGCAGTGGGAAACCCCAGCAGCCTTCCCCCGCGATCGCGGCCATGGGCAACTGTACCACGTACCTGATAGTAGCGCCCTAAAAGGTTTCCGGCCAACTCGATCTTCCCCTCTCTGACCAGGTTCCGGACCTCGGTACTGCTAATGCGATGGCCTTCCAGTGCAATCCATTCTGATATGATTACTTCAAAACCGAGGGTTGCAGACATCTTCCTGAGAAGCTCAACGTTTCCCTCACGCCCTCTCCCAAAGGAGTAATCCTCTCCCACGACAATTGCCTTCATGCCAATCAGGTCAAACAGAAGGTCTTTCACAAAAGTGCGGGCAGAAGTGGCTGCAAACTCTCGCGTAAACGGAATACATATGAGCGTGTCCACCCCCGTTTCGCCTATCAATTCGACCTTCTGATCATAAAGGGTTATGAGTGGAAAGTGCTTGTTGGAATTAATGACCCGGATGGGATGAGGTTCGAACGTTATCACGACAGAGGTGCCTTCTATGCTCGCTGCCCTTTCAATGACTTGGCGGAAAAGCGCCTGGTGTCCTATGTGAACACCGTCGAAGTTACCAGTCGTGACAACGGCATTCTTAAATGGGTTAGAAATTTCCTTCAGATCCTTGACAATTTGCATGATTTGTCCTTTTAGGTTGATCTTGACAAATGGGCCAAATGTTTATATATAATTCGATTACCGAACAAAATCAATCCTTATTACGCCTTTCAACATGCCGAAGTGGCGGAATTGGTAGACGCGCTAGGTTCAGGGTCTAGTGGGGGTTTCCCCGTGGGAGTTCGAGTCTCCCCTTCGGCACCACCCTTGATAATATCAAGTACTTAAGTGTGATTTTTGCGGTAGGGGGCAGAATACGACCCGTCGTGTCGGGAGTTTTTTTGTGTTGGCATCTTGACCGGCCGGCTCCTTTGGACACGAACTGCCGCCTCAAGGCGGAACTCTTCGCGCGAGGGTGGGAACGCTCCACATGTGTTTCAGGTGCGAAGTGTGTATCTGTTTGTTTTTTTCATAGAATGTGTTATGTTCAATAAAGTTATACCCTAAACTGATCTGTCGCCTACCAGAGTGGGTCCCAACAGTACGCAAGCCCTGGGCACAGACACCATCCAAGGTAATACACCCCTATAGGCGGAGGTTTAATATGAATACGCTGACGCTGGTCCTAATCGTGTTCCTTTTGGTTCTTGTACTTGGAATGCAGTTCCAGATTACTGCTTTGAATAAGAAGATCAGTGAAGCCTTAAGGCGAAAGCAGAAGAAGAAATACTTCTAAACCTGCTGTTCTCTTATTGTCATCCTATCGACGATCGGTAGGTGTTGTCTTGAAAGGAAATGCCAGCAAACCCAAGCCCCAAACCCAGCATAGCCCTCGTGCCATGACCAATACCAAAGAACAAGTTGAGCGAAGAAAGCATAAGCGATTTCAAGCCTGGAACGGTGCATTTGTTGCGCTCGGGCCCTTTTCTTTGAAACTCGGCCAGATTGTCAACATGAGCATGGGAGGCCTTGCGTTTCGTTATATCGGCAGTAGTGAGCCGTCGAGGATGAAGACCGAGTCAAAGATCTTCATCGACAACGCTTTTTGTCTGGACAACGTTCCGCTTGAAACTGTTTCGGATTTTGAAGCCAAGCAGGGCTCTTTTGTTTCTTTGGTCATGAGGCAAAGTGGCGTTCAATTTGGAAAGTTGACGCCCGACCAGAGTTCTAAGTTGAAGTACTTCATTCATAACCACACCGCTGGTGCTATGGCTTGAGCGTAGAGCCCACAGTGTTCGGACTATAGCAGGCTACACTCATGCCTGCCTATCACCAACCTGAATCTAATCCATTATACAAGTTCCGGACGATGACAGACGAGAAGGAGGAAAAATGATCAGAAACTCGCTGACGCTAACTCTTGGGGTCCTCTTAGTCTTGAGCCTTGCACCTGCCGGGCACTGCGTTGCCGCAGAGGGGGGCCTGCGCTACAGCATCGCCGTGTCACAATTTGAGAATCGATCCAACTGGAGAGGACAATGGAGTCTTGGAGATGCCTGGGGGGCCATACTCACCGACAGCCTCAATCAGACTGGACGGTTTATTGTTCTTGGGGAGAAGGATATGCGGTCAGAAGCCATGGACGAGCAGGACTTTGCCGCAAGCGGCAGAGCAGCGGGCGGAGGCAAGAAGGTAACAATCGGGCAGATGACACCCGCCCAACTCCTGATCAAAGGTGACATAACCCATTTCTCAGAAGAGACAGGTGGCGGCGGCGGCAACTTCAATATCAAGGGTTTTAGCGTCGGCATGCAGGGGAACACCGCAGAAATCAATGCGGTTATGTACATCGTTGACTCTAGCACCGGACAAGTGATGGCATCTAAGAAATGCTATGGAAAAGTCAGTAAAAAAGGACTGCGCCTCGGTGCCACCACGGGTGGCTTTTCCGGTGATGTGGGAGGCTTCAAGAAGACCAACGCAGGCAAAGCAATTGAACAAGCTGTTGATGAAGGAGTTTGCTTTCTGGTTTCTATGCTTGATGATGTTCAGTGGACGGGGTCGGTGATCTTAGTGAAGGGAAGCACGGTTTACATCAACCGTGGAGAAAGGGAAGGCGTTACCGTGGGCCAGACCTTTGATGTGGGCGAGTCCACCATCTTGAGAGATCCTGATACTGGCGAAGTATTGGACCAAAGCATGGAATCTGTGGGCACTATTCGGGTCGTCAAGGTTAAGGAAAAAATAGCCATCTGCGACGTTCTGAAAGGGAATGGCATCAGGAAGGGGATGACGGTTGGAGTGGCTGACTACTAAACAGTTTGATCAACGGAGGAGAACAAAACTTGATACGAAATAATCTGATTCGCCTCGGATTGTTGTTACTCGTCCTCACGATTACTGCCGGCTCCGCGCCTGCTCAACATGAGTCGGCCAAGAAGATTGTCGCCATTGGCATGGCCGGAGGGAAATCCCCACAAGCACGGGACGTGGCTATCAATGATGCTCTCCGAAATGCTGTAGAGCAAGGCGTAGGAACATATATCAGTTCAGAAACGACTGTGGAACAAATGACCCTGGTCGAAGACCGGATATACTCCGAGAGTCGCGGATACATAACAAGTTATGAAATAATTGAGGAGGGCGTGAAAGAAGATATCTATCAGGTCAAGATATCCGCGGTCGTCAAGATGGAGCAACTGGCTGAAGACCTTGAATCCATAGGGCTGCTGATCCGAAAAAAACAAAATCCTAGAGTCATGGTGGTTGTTTTCAGTAAAGAGGCGCATAGTCCGTATTGGGGTGTGATCCAGGAAGGAAACCGTAATGCTGAAAACCAGATAGAAAGTAAGCTCATGGCAACGGGGTTTCAAGTAGTAGATGCAGGCCAGGTGAAGAGAAAGAAAGAACTTGAAAACCTTCTGCTCCAGGGCGATCCTTCGATGGCCAGCAAAACGGCCAAGGATTTCGGCGCCGAGATCCTGGTAGAAGCAAATGTGACTCGAGACTTCGTGCATCAGAAGGAGTTATTCGGAAGGCTCATGCGCTTCTTCTCGAATGAGATTCGAGTCAAGGCTTTGGAAACAGATACGGCGAAAGTTATGTTTTCGGGCTACAGGACGCGACCGCATTCCGGGGCCCAAGCATTGGTTCCGTTGGAGGAAGCCACCTCCGAGTTGGTCGATGAAATGATAGCAGTGATCCTTGAGCAATGGAGAAAGGACGTCTATCAGGCAGGAAGCTATCAGCTAAGTCTAACAGGCGCTTCCTTCGAGGACATCTCGTCATTCAAAAGAGATTTGCGCGAAATTCGGGGGTTGAGCGATGTCCAAACCAGGAGTTTTCAGTCCGGCATTGCCCTTTTGGAGGTGAGGTACCAGGGGCCTCTTGAGGAGTTGGTTGAAAAGATAAATCAGACAAAGAAGCCCAATATGGAGATTGTCGGGTTCCAGGCCAACACTGTTGATATTAAGATTCGTCACTAACGGTCACGCCAGACACTTATCATTTCCTCAGATCTTCACTCGATTCCTTCCCGCCTTTTTAGCCTTGTATAGGGCCTTGTCTGCAGCCTTTAAGACTCTTTCGGGATTTGCCAAATCTTTGTCAGGTGCCGCAACACCGATGCTTACGGTCACCTTGGCCCGTTTCAACCCTGAGAGCTTCGTATTCCCCCTGCTTTTCGACGTACTTTTGCGGCGTGTTTTACTTCGAACCACAAACGGCGTATTCTCAATTGTCCGCCTATATTTTTGCAGATACGGCACGGCCTCTTCAGCATCCTTTCCAGGAAAGATCGCTGTGAACTCCTCACCCCCATACCGGAAGACCTTTGACCCCCCTGACATGTTTCTCAGTTTTGATGCCACCATTTTCAACACCTGGTCACCAGTCTCATGCCCGTAGCGGTCATTGAATTTTTTAAAAAGATCAATGTCAATCATGGCAATTGCATACTTTTTCCCCAACTCTTCCAAGCTCTGATTCAGGCTTCTTCGTCCCGGCAAACCCGTGAGATCATCCATATAGGCAAGCGAAAAGGATGCCTCAATGCTCGTGATAATTAACATAAGACCCGCTGCTGAGAAGAAGATCATCATCGAGGGCTCCGGGCTATCTGCTGCGATTCCGATAAAGGTGGCAACAAGGGCACCAAGAAAACCGCCCAGTATCACGTCTCTTCTCAGCAGAAAACGTATCAGTACAAATACGAGAGCTAAGGAATAGGCGATTGTTGAAGATGTTGAAACGCGAGCATGTCCAAAAAAGAAGGTATCATGGAGAAAAGAACGAAGCCCTGTCAAGAATTCGGTGAGCTTCTTTGTGCCTTCCGGTGACAGACTACCCATTCTGAAAAGCAGCCGGGCGCCAGGATCGTGAGGAGGGGAACAGAGAACGACCACGGCAGAAATCTGTAGCATCACCAGGAACATACAAAGAACGCCGGTTGAAGTAAATATCCTTCGTTTTGTCAGCAGGGTAAAGACCGCAAGATTCAGCGGGAGAAGAAACACTACGGTTTTAGGAAGAGACGGGCCCATGCCCCCTGTCACAGCGCTTGCAGAGGTGAATCTTTCAACAACGAGATATGAGATGGCCAGAGCCAATGAGGCAAGCATCATTCCAGCGTTGCCGTAGCGCCAGCCCATGATGATCCCTAAGGCGCAGACGGCGTAAGGCAACACAGGGAGGATTATGAGGAGGGCCCTCAGTTCCTTGATCTGATTGACCTCGTGAACGAGACCGGGCCATCTCCAGACGAGTAATGCGGATAAAATGATAAGAACGGTGGGTATAATCAGCGGATAGACGATTCGTTTGACCCAAAGCAGCATTTTCCAACCTGTGACCCCGTCAGTACCTTCAAACGCTATGTTCATTTACACACGTTCTCGGGTATTTGCAAGGCCGGTCTGTCGTTGAAGCTTGAATCCATCTCAAAGGTGTGGATCAGGCCTCAAGGCAAGTTGAAAATCCCGAGCTTGCCGTCGGGGACGCGGGGCGGCGAAAAAGCGGAGCATACACGGTAGTATGTGAGCGCTTTGAGCTGGCCCGCAACACCGCAATGGGGCCTTAGACGCATCTTTGTGATGGGTTCTGGATGCTATATCCGGTCTACGTGTCAGGCCATCGTAGTATTGCTTCGCTATCTTTTTCACAAGGAGCAAAGGAAAGCCATCCTGTCATCTCTGTGACTCATATGTGAGGTCTATAAACTGTTTGAGGATGCGAGCGGTAGCGCCCCAGATGACATGGCCCTGGACGTGGAAATCATAAAGAGCAATCTTCTTTCCTTCCCGGGTCAGTTGTGAGGTCCGGACTTGGGATTCTTCCCCCAGGGCTTGCAAAGGGAGGAAGATCAGCTCCGCAATCTCGTCTGTGTTGATTTGAAAGGGATACGGGTGAGGAATGAGCCCCACGTAGGGTGTAATGATGAATCCTGTTGTCACTGTGAATATGTCGTCAAGCCTCCCTAAAATAGTCACGTCGCGCGAGTGAAGCCCGATCTCTTCAGTCCCCTCCCGAAGAGCCGTGTGAAGAAAGTCCCTGTCATCCGGATCAACAGTGCCTCCCGGAAATGAGATTTCGCCTTTGTGGTGTGCCACCTTGTCCGATCTTTTTGTAAGAAGAATGTGACATTCTCCCTCCCTCTCAAAGAGAAGGAGCAGCACCGCAGATGGTGCTAACTTCTCATCCCTTATCTGCCTGCTTTCCCTGGATGTAAGGACTTGCGCGATCTGTGTCTCCATGCACATCATAGGTTATCCGCCGACGGTAGAAGTTTGTCGTCCACTTCCAAAACCTGACTCAATCTGATAGAAGTGTTAATTGTAACATCCGAGGCCCCACGTTTTCAATAGCGCATGAGAGTCGACCGTTCAAAAGGGTTCCTCGGTCAGCACGACGGCGCACTGAAAGGCATGCCATGTTAGGCATTTCCACCTGCTGGTGGTACAGGAAAGTGGACCGGGCAGGCACTATTGTGGACGACGTCCATCAACTCGGACTGGACGGGGTGGAGCTGGAATACCGGATGACACACAGCATGTACCTTGAGATGAAATCCCGGCTGAAAACCAGTCTGCCGGTATATAGCATCCACAACTTTTTTCCTATACCAGAAGGTTTTGGTCCCGCTCAAGGGAGTGGAAACCTGTTCCTGCTGTCCAGTATGGATGCTGAGGAACGCTCCAAAGCGGTCGAGTATACTATCCAAACCATTGAACATGCCCACGAGTTGGAAGCACATGCAGTGGTCCTGCATCTGGGCACAGTAGGCATGCCGAGTCCGGTTGAAGGATTCTTCGAGCTGCATGCCACCGGAAGAATCGGCGATAAGGACGCAACGATTTTTCTCAATGAGCAGCGTCGTGTCAGGAAAGCAGCCCGGCAGAAGCACCTCGATGCGGTCCTGATGGGTTTGGACGAACTAAACGGGGTGGCTGAAAGAAAGGGGGTCTTTCTGGGCATTGAGAACCGGTATCACTTCCATGAGATCCCAGATTTTGAAGAGATCGGGCTTATCCTCAACAGATTCGAAGGGGGCCATGTTGGGTACTGGCATGACATCGGGCATGCCCGGGTCCAGGAGAACTTGGGCATCCTTCGCCGCAATCAGCTCATAGACGCCTATTCTAAGCAGATGGTGGGCGTGCACATCCACGACGTAAGGGGACTTAACGATCACCTTGCCCCAGGTCAAGGTGAGATAGATTGGCAAGGAATCAAACCTTATCTCAACTCTTCAGTCCCTATGATCCTGGAGCTTAATTCGAACAAGGTAAACAGGAAGGAACTGGTGGAAGGGATTGAGCTTATCCGATCACACTTCTTTTAGAGGGCGGCCCCAGAACCTGACAGAGCATCTGATACAGCATCAAAAATTAGCACTTAGACATGGTCAAGTATAGGCAAGGCATTCCGGTAACCATTCAATTTTCTTAATCTTTTAGAATGAGGGTAATATAGGTGATGTAAACAAAGTAGATCCTGTATGTCATTTTTATGTCACAAATTCCAAACTCACCCCTCTGAGATTGAGCGTCTCAGGGGGGTTTTTTATGGCACTCTCCAATCCTGGTTCTCTTGCTTCTTGTATGATGACTCAATGCCGAGGCGCGAATTCTTAAGGAGATTGAGCACGTTAGAATTGATTTCAGGGCTTCTGAGGGGTGAAATCTTGCTTTAAATCGGCCAGTTCTCGCTTGGGCTGGTCAAGCGCCCCTGCAACTTCAGCCTTGTTCCTATTTGAAAAGGCCATCAAGTTTGCCTTCAACAGTCATCG
>JAQBAU010000246.1:0-4779 GCA_032126655.1 Desulfobacterales bacterium | reverse complement strand
CGATCTGTGGCATCGGCGAGAGATCCCGGTCGCAGACCATCTCCCAGGCTAAGGGTTATGTCATACTCTCTGGCAATAGAAAGAAGCCGTTCATATTGCTCGTAGAGGGGGTTTTCAGCCTTGTGGTATAGCATCCAGGTTGCCAGAAACGCACCCCCCCTGCTGACTATGTCCGTGGTTCGCCCCTGGGAACGAAGCTGTTCAAGGGGCAGCCAGGGTAACCCCGGCATGGATGGTCATGAAGTCTACGCCATCACGGGCGTGATCTTCTACCGCGCTAAAAATGAGGTCCGGGGTCATGTGTATAATGCCCCCGTTGTTTCTGACCGCTTCTACTGCGGCTTGATAGATTGGAACCGTACCAACCGGAACCGTGGAGTTTTCCATCACAGCCCGGCGTAACCGTGTGATGTCTCCCCCGGTGCTCAAGTCCATGATGGTATCTGCCTTGGCATCGATAGCCGCCCGGAGCTTCTTTAGTTCTTCCTCGGGGTCTGCCTGATCTCCGGAAGTGCCGATATTGGCATTGACCTTGATGGCTAGGCCCTTGCCAATGCCCACGGGCTGGATGCCGGTGTGCCTTTTGTTTAAAGGGATAGCTACCGTTCCTTCGGCCACACGGGCGGAAAGCACATCCGGCTCCACATTCTCCGCTTGCGCCACAAGTCGTACGGCCTCGGTGATAGTCCCCGCGCGAGCCTGCTCCAACTGGGTCATGAAATTGCCTCGTTTCTAGTGCCCGCTGAATTAGTCAGAATTACTCGTGAGCACACAGTAAGATTCTTTGGTTCACGGAATAGACCGCTGGTAAACCATAACAAATTCGCAGGGGGAAAGCAATTTCGGACCCGTGGGCCGGGCCGAGAAACCAACAACTAACCCGCGTGGAGATGCTTCACCAGTCCGAGGGGTTCTTGTGGGGGGAGCCTGCCAGGGCAAGTCCGTGTTTAGTGACTGGGCCCCGGACCAACCAATAAGTATATTTGCTCAGTTCGACATCTTTGACAATATTTGCCAGCTGGTAAGAATATCAAGTGCCCGCTGAACTTGATTGTCTTCCTCAACGAGGCGCTTCACCGTGTCGGACATGTCTTCACCAGGCACCTTCACACCACGCAAGTCCAGGATCTTCTCTTTCACGTCCTTGGGCATCTCCTCCGAGGGCTCAGCCAAGATATGGTTCTTAAGATCCTTTTCCTTCATACGCGGGTGTGTTGGGTCGTCGTCCGTGGAGAGATCTCTACGCTCCACTACTATATCTGGAACAATCCCACTGGCCTGAATGGCGTTGCCGTTCGGCGTGTAGTATCTGGCGATCGTAAGCTTTAGGCCTGAACCGTCTCGTAAGGGCTCAACAGTTTGGACCGAGCCTTTTCCAAACGAGGTTGTTCCCAACACCACACAACGGCCATGGTCCTGCAAGGCCCCGGCTACGATCTCTGCTGCGCTTGCACTTCCCCCATTTATGAGGAGTACAATAGGATATGGGCGCTTAACCTTGTTTTTCTGGGCCATGTAGGCCTTGGAATGGGCCTCCTGCCTTCCCTTGATAGAAACAATCTGTCCGGTATCAAGAAAGATGTCTGCCACCTCAATGGCTTGATCCAGAAGCCCTCCCGGGTTGTCGCGAAGGTCCAGTATCAACCCCTTCAGCGGTGCTTTGTCTGGTTCCAGCTTCTGCAGAGCCTCCATCACGTCTTGCCCGGTCTTTTCCCTGAAGTTCGTAATCCGGACATAGCCGTAGCCGGGCTTGAGCAGATGCGCCCGAACACTCTCAAGCGGAACGATGTCGCGCAGAAGAGTGAAATCAATAGGATCGGCTACTCCCTTGCGCCAGACAGTAATCACAACCTCGGTGCCTTTCTTTCCACGCATCTTCTTAACGGCTTCCCACAGCATCATTGCCTTGGTCTCTTCGCCATCAACCTTGATAATCCGGTCTCCAGCCTTGACCCCGGCCTTGTAGGCGGGGGTTCCCTCAATTGGAGAGATGACTGTAATCATATTGTCTTGCATGGTAATCACAATACCTATACCGCTGAACTCGCCCTTGGTCTCTATCTGCAGGTCTTTGTAGGCATCGGGAAGCAGGTATGCAGAATGAGGATCAATAGAGTTTATCATGCCTTGGATTGCTCCCCTGATAAGCTCTTTTGACTCAACCGGATCTACGTAGTTCTTTTCAATGATATCCAGAACATCACTGAACACCTTCAGCTCCTCGTAGGTTTGGTCCGTACCGGCCAAAAGATGTTGGCGGACACCACTAATCCCCAGCCAAAGGACGGGGAAAGCAAGAAGCAACAGTCCAACGATTGCCTTGTGTCTTCTGATCAATTTTGCCACGGTGCCTCCTTAGCCAAATTCGTGAAGTCCTTGCTCTCTACTATTGCGTGTATTCAGCCACCGCCTAATGGCAGGGGGCCTTTGCGGGAACCATCTATACCCAAGCGAATTCCGTCGCGACGCGCTACAGGTTCACTTTAATAAGCAATAAATATACCAAATATACCAAATATTACAATACCAATTGCCATAAAGCCCGATTTTTCAACCTGCCTGTCTGCATAACAAAAGGTGTCACGAGGCGAAACCTTTGCCCCTAAGGCTGGGTGAGCACCTCGAGCCCCATTGCCCTGTGAAGCCCGGCCTTTGCTACGTTGAAGGCGCTCAAGGCATTGTAATAGTTGTTCTGTGTCCGGGTTAGAAGGGTTTGAGCGATGAGCATGTCGGTTGATGTTGCGACCTGCTCTTTGTATCGTTCCTCGTTCATCCTGTAGTTTTCCTTGGCTTGTTCCACCGCCTTCTCCACCGTTGTCACTGCGGTTTCTGCTGCCTTCACCGTGAGATAGGCCCCTTTGACTTGTTGGCGGATGTTGTCCTCAACGCTAGCCCTCTTGAGCCTTGCCTGGTTCACGCGCCTCACTTTTTCTTGGGCGCCATAGCGTGTCTTTCCCCATTCAAAGAAGGTCCATGATGCAACGGCTACAACATCCCACTCTTCTTCTTTGAGGATCCCCTCACCTCCGTCCAGCGAGAAGTCTTCGCCCCTCTTGTAGTAGTTTGCCAGAAGATCTATTGATGGATAGTAATCTGATTTCGTCAATTTCACCCCTTTTTCGGCAGTTTCTACTTCTAAGTCCGCAACCTTCATTTCAGTCCTTTGTTCCATGGCAGTTTCTACACAGTCTTCATAAGTCCGGGTGAAAACCTCGTAGGTCAAGACATCTTCTATGGTGAAAGTGGCATCAACAGAACGTCTTAAGACGGTGTTAAAACGTGACCTTGCTAGCTGAACATTGTTTTGTGCAACCACGAAATCCTGCTGAGCATTGGCCAGCTCTACCTCAGCCTGGAGGAAATCGTTCTTGGGCACCATCCCTACTTCATAGAAGTTTTTGGAAACCTTGCTCTGTGCCTGCAACTGGGTTGTAGCCTGCTGAGCCACTTTCTCGAGCTTTTCCTTCTGAAGAACTTCGAAGTATGCCGTTTTGACTTCCAAAATAAGGTCTTGGCGGGTTTCCTGTTCGACAAGCTCTGCGATATCAAGACCTAGAGCCGAGATATCGTACTGGGTCAACCTGGAAAAGCCTGAAAAAATGGGCTGCCTGGCTGTTGCTGTGAACTCATGTAAGTCTTCCGGGTTAATAATAAAGCCGTTAAGTGAGGTTTCTCCATCTGCACGCCTGTACGCATATTCGGCGCTCAGCTTTGGAAGAAACTCTGTGAACTGCTTCTTCTTGTTCGCCTCGGCGGCTCCCACACCCTCTATCGCTGAGAGCACTTGTGTGCTGTTCTTGAGGGCGTGCTGAATGCTCGATTGCAGGGTGAAGTTTGACGGGGGCTCTTCGGCCCGGCAAAGCCAAGGGGATCCCGCCAAAACGACTACAAGAAGCGAGAGGATTATCCTTAAACAGTCCGCCGGCTTTCTATGTGCAGTGCAGTGTTGCATGGGTTCCTTGCCTCCTATGCTTCATCTTCCCCGGTTCCGGGATACATCACAAGCTCAACTGACAAGTCGGGCAAGTCCCGTTTGACGAGCAGTACCAGAAGAGGGGGCTGTTTGAGTTTCCTGTTGACCATTTTGGCAAGTCTTGATACAGAAGAATCCGAGCAGGGGGTGCCGCCATTGGTTTTCCTTGCTCAACAAGCCTCCACTGGACGCGTAAGAATGGGCTTCTTCCGGTTCAGTGGGGGTTTTTTATTCATTGATTTGGGTTGTTTAATATCATAGCCTGAGTATTGCAAGCCCTATCTATGGGGTTTTCTTGAACTGCACTAGCCAGTGCATCCCCTGCAGCTTGACTTCGACGAGCTGAGTCGAGTCGCGGCAGGGTTGGCGAGCGAATCCAAAAATGGCAGAATTCCTTACAGTCGAAGTTTCCCTGCGGCTTGCTGCGGGGAGCTTCAATTGGACCAGGCAGGATTACGCGCTTGATACGCAATTCCACCCGGGACCTGAGCCTGATCGGCGTGGCTGCATGGCAGCAAGGGGGAGACCATGAAACAAAAGCTTATCGAGATGCTTTGCGAGAAGTCTTTTATGTACAGCAAAGAGCCCATATATCGACTGGTTTCTGGTCGCCAGAGCAATTTCTACGTGAACTGTAAACCCACGACACTACATCCGAAGGGGATGTTTCTTGTCGGTCACATGGTTTTCGATTGTGTCAAGGAGGCTGATGCACAAGGGATCGGCGGCTTGACTTTTGGGGCGGATCCTGTGGCCTTAGCTGCAGCTTTTGTCTCTTATTTGAAGAAACGGCCCCTGAAGGCATT
>JAQBAU010000245.1:0-5542 GCA_032126655.1 Desulfobacterales bacterium | reverse complement strand
CGGTGACAAACCTATCATCAGCGACCTTGAATTCCTCAATCCCTGCAAGGGCAGGATCTGACCACAAGACCTTCCCGTCCCGGGACACGAGGCTCAGGTTCAAGGTAACCCTGACACGGCGTTCATCAGAGTCGTAATTGGCCGTGTACGATATGGTCTGTACACCCAAAGACGTAATCGTGCCGGTTAGGACCGCATCTGCAGTCTTTTCATCCACCACACGTAGCACCTTGCTGCGGGTGAACTCATAAGTCAGGTCATTCGTGAAGGTCATCTCAATTCCCGATTCCGACGTCCGGTTCTCCAACACGGTAACGGCGACCGTCTCCACACCCTCTGGTGCCTTCAGGCCCGACCCTTTGAGATGGTACCCACAGGCGACGAGGGCTAACAGCAGTGTCAGAACGATGGTTACAGTCTTCATTGGTCCCAAGTGTTTCATGAGATGGCCACTCGTCACTGGTTGCTGGATACTGGATACTGGTCACTGGTCATTGGGGCAAAAGATGCCATTTCTGGACTGACACTATACAACGATGTTCACAAGCTTATTCTGAACAACGATAACTTTTCTCAGTGGGCGGTCGGCGATGCGTTCCACAACTCTGTCATCGGCCAGTGCAGCGGCCTTTATGGCCTCTTCATCCGCATCAGCAGCAATACTAAAACGACTACGTACCTTGCCATTCACCTGGATGACGATCAGGATCTCGTCTTCTGCAAGGGCTTCCTCACTGTATGTGGGCCAGGAGACATCAAGGACGCTTTCGGGATTGCCAAGGGCTTCCCACAGCTCCTGTGACAGATGCGGCACGATGGGTGACAACAGGATTGTCACAGTCTCAAGTGCCAGTCTCAGAACCGGAGCCCCCTCTGACGATAGTAGGACCTCCTTCTTCGAGGCTTGTATCGTGTTGACAAGTTCCATGACAGCACTGATTGCTGTGTTGAAGTGAAACCTGGCATCAATGTCATTCGTAACACGCTTGATGGTCTGATGCGTCTTTCTGTGAAGAGTTTTCAAGTCCCCATGAGGCAGTGCATCCCCATCAAAAGGCCTCACGCCGGTAACGTCCGCGAGATGTTCTTCCACCAGACGCCACACTCTCTTTAGGAAACGATAAGCGCCTTCAACCCCCTGATCGCTCCAGTCGAGATCCCTTTCAGGTGGTGCTGCAAAGAGACAGAAGAGTCTTAGGGTGTCTGCCCCATATTGCTCTATCAAGGCGTTCGGATCGACCACGTTCCTTTTGGACTTGGACATCTTTTCAATCCGACCCACTTCAACCGGACTTGCACACTCCCTGCACGTTCCGTTCTCACCCTGCTCCACTACGTCTTCAGGGTACAGAAAACCATGCTCAGGGCATTTTTGGGTTTCTTTGCACACCATGCCCTGGGTCAGCAAGCGCGTAAAAGGCTCTTTGTACGTTACCAACCCAAAATCCTTTAGTACGCGAGTGAAATACCTGGAATAGAGGAGGTGAAGAATGGCATGTTCGATACCCCCGATATACTGGTCCACCGGCATCCAGTACCCTACAGCTTCCTGGTCGAACATCCCGTCACCATGCCCCGGACTGCAGTATCGTTCAAAGTACCAAGAGGACTCCACAAAGGTGTCCATGGTATCTGTCTCGCGGCTCGCCCCAGTGTCTCCACACTTGGGGCATGAGGTCTTCACAAAGCTCTCTAGTGTTAGAAGCGGAGATTTTCCGCCTTCCAGCATCTCAGCATCCTCCGGAAGCAGAACCGGCAAGTCATTTTCCGGTACCGGTACGACCCCGCACTTGTCACAATAGACGATCGGGATGGGGGCCCCCCAGTATCTCTGTCGAGAAATCCCCCAGTCCCTGAGCCTGAAGTTCACAGCTCTCTTGCCCATCTGCTTCTCTTCCAGATAGTCTGCGATCGCCTCCAGGGCTTTCAGGTTTTCCAACCCATCAAAGGGTTCGGACCGGACCAGTATACCCTCATCTACGTAAGCCTCGGTCATGGTTTCCGGTTCGAGTGTCTGACCTTCTGGCTGGATCACAACGACGATGTCAAGACCGTATTTTCGGGCAAACTCAAAGTCTCTCTGGTCATGGGCCGGCACTGCCATGACTGCGCCTGTCCCGTATTCCATGAGTGCGAAGTTGGCAGTGTAAATAGGCATCTGCCACTTGGTAAAGGGGTTGATGCAATAAGCTCCCACGAAGACCCCTTCTTTTTCGTAGTCATCAGAGGTCCGTTTGGTCTTGTCCTGAGTCCACATGCGCTCCACGAATGCCCTTACTTCTTCTTCCTGGCCGGTCCCGGAAGCAAGCTGCATGACCAGCGGGTGCTCAGGAGCCATGACCATGAAGGTGGCACCAAAAACCGTGTCCTGACGCGTGGTAAATACCGGGATGTGGCCGTCGCCGTTCTCCAAGGGGAAATGGATCTCCGCCCCAACGCTCTTTCCGATCCAGTTTCTTTGCATCGTTACAACCTTGTCGGGCCATCCCGGCAAGCGTTCACAGTACTCAAGCAGATCTTCGGCATAATCCGTGATGCGAAAGAACCATTGGGGCAATTCCTTCTGTAAGACGACTTCGCTGCATCGCCAGCATAGACCCGCCTCTACCTGCTCATTTGCCAGAACTGTCTGACATGTCTCACACCAGTTTACCGAGGCTTTTTTTCTGTAGACCATTCCCTTTTCGAACATCTTGACAAAGAGCCATTGCTCCCAACGGTAGTATTCCGGCGCACAGGTGGCCAATTCTCTGTCCCAGTCATAGCTGAACCCAAGGCGCTTCAGCTGGGAGCGCATGGTGTCGATGTTCTGATATGTCCATTCGGCCGGGTGCACTTTGTGAGCAATAGCCGCATTTTCTGCCGGCATGCCAAAGGCATCCCACCCCATGGGGTGAAGAACGTTGAAACCTCGCATCCTCTTGTATCGCGCCACCACGTCTCCAATGGCGTAGTTGCGCACATGTCCCATATGGATGTTGCCCGAGGGATACGGAAACATCTCGAGCAGGTAGTATTTCTCTTTACCCGGGTCTTCTTCTACCTGAAACAAGCGGTTTTGGTCCCAGATCTTGTGCCATTTGAGTTCAACAGATTCGGGTCTATATTCCTTTTCCATGTTATTCCTCTTTTGATAAATCCCAGCAGCGCGCTATCCGGAATCACGTGATGTGGGATATGAGATATGAGATGTGAGAGAATCGCACATCACACATCGCACATCGCACATCAACGCTGATCAGTTCTCAATCTTAACAACCTGCGAATCAAAAACCGGACCATCGGTGCAGGCATGGAAGTAGGCCCCGGCATTATCAGCTTTTTCCACGGCACAACCAAGGCAGACCCCAAAGCCGCATGCCATCACGGTTTCCAGTGAGATTTGGCACGGCACATTGAAGCTTGCGGCTATGTCGCTGAGCTTCTTAAGCATGGCCTGGGGCCCGCAGGCATAGATCATATCCGGCTTTCTATCAGACTCCAGGGCTTTTTCGACCAGCAGCGTGACGAAACCCTCTTCACCCAGACTGCAGTCTTCCGTTGTAATGCGCACTTCAGCGCCCGAGGCCTCAATATCTTCTTTGCAGAGGATATCATTTGCAGAGCACCCGCCCAGGAAAACAGTGGGCCTAGCCACCCCTTTCTCTGCAAGGTCAAGCACAAGGTAGTAAAGTGAAGCAACCCCTATCCCCCCTGCCACTATGAATATGTTCTGCATGTCTTCTGAATTTGAGAAGCCGTTTCCCAGAGGGCCCAGTATGTCTATGACGTCTCCGGCTACCATTTCAGACATGGCCGTAGTTCCCTCTCCCACAACTTTGTATAGGAGCTCAAACCCACTAACCTGATTTCCGTCTCTAAGTCGATTGTGGACAGAAAAGGGGCGACGCAGGAGCGGAGACTGCCGGCCGGGAACCCTTACCATAACGAACTGACCCGGCCGGGCGATCTGTGCAAGCTCAGGGAAGGCCAGGCCCATTCGAAAATAGCCCGGTCTCACTTCTACGTGATGCAGGATCTCCACTTCTTTTTGGAATATCTGCTTCATATCGCGACCAGTGTCCAACTCGAAACCATACCTCTCGCCCGCTCTCCCTCGACAAGCTCGGGATCGCTCGAGCTCACAGACCCGCCTTCGCTGAAAGCTATGGCGCGCCAGGGAGCTCAGAGAACAACCATTTGTCTGATTCCTTGAGAGGAGAAATCAGACAAAACGCTCAGTCCGCCTGCGGCGGAGCGTCTTTTCCCTCTGGCTTATCTCAGCTTGTGTGATGAGGAGTTGCCATATGTCACTCTCACCGCCAAAGAGAGATGACAGGTTGAGCGGATTTCGCGTCTCTGCCCGCTCCTTTTGCGGGGTCACGAAATCCGCTCAAAAACTCTGTGTCTCTGTGAGCTCTGTGAGAGGCTATCATTTTCGATAATTGGCCAGGATCTTCTCGATGATCTTTGTGGTGGAAGCACCCTCGGTGAGGGGAACCCTGACCACGCGTCCACCATGTTCCTCCACAACCTCTTTCCCCACGATCGCATCCTCTGCCCAGTCTGATCCCTTAACCAGGACATCGGGCAGCAAGGCACGGATCGTTTCCAGTGGATCCGGCTCGTCGAAAAGGGTCACGAAGTCGACACATG
Source organism: Desulfobacterales bacterium (assembly GCA_032126655.1). Classification (GTDB taxonomy): domain Bacteria; phylum Desulfobacterota; class Desulfobacteria; order Desulfobacterales. Next base: position 907 of record JAQBAU010000245.1, on the reverse strand, counting down.
CCAGTGCAGCCAGGACCTCCGCACGTTCATCCTCAGGCACCACCGGACGGCTTGGCCCCTTGATCTCATGCACAGAACGGTCGGAATTCACCCCAATCACAAGGACATCGCCCTCGGCCCTGGCCGCTTCCAGGTATCGCACGTGCCCGAGATGAAGCAGATCGAAGCAACCGTTCGTGAAAACGATCTTCTTCCCTGCGTTTTTCAAGGCCTGAACTGTTTTCTTCAGTTCCTCACGTTCTATTATTTTCTTACCCATAGGCTTCAGGTACCCGCTCTTTCAGGCATGGAATGTGTTTCCTGGTCTGTTGCACCGCTCGCAAATCGATCGTGGCTGAAAGGGTGGCTGACTGTTTTCCTGCCCGAGCCATCACCTCGCCGTACGGAGATATGATACGCGAATGGCCTGCATAAGCGACGCCCGGATCGCTTCCACATCGATTTGCACCAAACACAAAGAGTTGATTCTCAACAGCACGGGCTTTGAGCAGGACATCCCAGTGGGCAACGCGTTCAGCCGGCCACTGGGCCATGACAACAACTATTTTGGCTCCATCCAACGCAAGAAACCTGCACAGCTCAGGGAATCTCAGATCATAGCATATCATCAGACCAATGGGTCCAAGTGAGGTGTTTGAGATTACCGCTTTCCGGCCCGGCTTGAAATGCCGATGCTCCCCGGTCAACGAAAATAGGTGGACTTTCCTGTACGTCCCTGCAACAGACCCGTCCCTGTCTAACACGTATGCCGTGTTGTACACCTTGCCTCTTGCTTTTTCCGGCATGGACCCGATGATTGTCAGACGAAGTTTTTTGGCCAAGGAGGACAAGTCTTCAAGAATCCTCGGTGTTGTCTCGGACAGCTCCTTGAGACGCTTGTTCGCAAAACCCGTGGACCACATCTCCG
>JAQBAU010000244.1:0-2793 GCA_032126655.1 Desulfobacterales bacterium | reverse complement strand
GGGGATCCATGGGGAGGAAGCGATACGGAGGAGCATGGGACACGTGGGAAAGGCGATCGTGACGGCCAATGCGACCACCTGTTGCGGCTTCCTCGTGCTTCTGTTTTCAAACTCTTCCGTCTTACGGAATTTCGGCATCGTGAATTCGACGGCCATCTTCCTGGTGACCATTTCCCTTATCACCTTCCTGCCTGCGCTGGTGACCGTGTTTCAAGTGGACAATGGCGGGAGGTAAAAGGGAAAAGGTGAAAGCAATACGCTGTCATTCCCGCGAAAGAGGATGTCTTAGAATAAGACATCGAGATTTTTGAGGATAATATTTAAACCACATAGCACCAATGGTTGCTGGCAGCAAAGTTTTGCTACTTTTTGCTGAAATATTTTCAGAAAGCCCACAACAAGACAAAGACAACGTATTTGCCATGTTTTTGATAGCAAAAGATACGCAAAAACAATATATTTCTCCGCCTTTCCAAGCGGAGAGCTCGGCCCAGATTGTATGCGACACAATGCAACGCAAATTCTACCTTCACCTTTTTCAAACCCCGGCGGTGGAATTTTCTCAACCCCTGCCTATCTCGCAAGACCGAAAAGACCGGCTCCACCATCCATTTTCGTTGATGGCAGTTGGCTCTGGCTTTAGGGTGATCGAGAACCTTGCGCATGGCCTCCTTCAGTGGTTCGTCCTCATAGCGTATGATTGTGCGGCCGTACTTGCTGCTTGTGCACTGCTGTCTATAAGGACATTGCTCAGGCAGATTGCATTGATACTTTTGCAATTTCCTGCCCTTTTGAACTTGTACGCCTCCTCGTTTGTTCAAACAATGTCCAGCCGGACAAATGTAGGTATCGGTCTGTTCATTGTATTGAAAATCACTCTTGGAAAACGGTTGCTTTGTCGAATCTTTTTTCCCCTGGACGCTGTCTTCCTCCTTGCCGGCCGGGACAAGCACATCCAAATCCAAATCTACCGACATTGCCAGTATCTCAAAATTGTTGTATCCAGCGTCCAGGTACAGCCCTGTTGGAAGGGTATCGAAAATCCGCTCATGCTGTTCCAGCATCGGCCTGACCACTGCGGTTTCACTGCTCGGGTCCAAGTCCTGCCCCACGATGAATCTGTCCTTGTTGGCAAGGACCGAAGGCTTGTACGACGGCCGGCGTGCCTTGTTTTTCAGCGGCTGAACCATGGCGTCCGGCTCCGTAAGGCATACCTTAACGCTATGTTCTTTTCTGCCTTTATCCTCTGCATTTTTTTGCCGCTGCTCGGCCACTTCGGCCGCCCGTTCTGTCTGCTCGGCCTTGCCGGCCGCTTGTGCATCCTCTGGATTTTGCTTCGCTTTTTCCCGGGCTTCTCTGGCCGCTTCCCGAAGAGCCTCGGCTTTCAAGTTCTTAAACCGGCTGCCATAGGCTTCGGTTACCGTACCATCGCCGGCGACTTCCGTCGCGCTCAGTTTCAGAATCTTTACCAACATCTTGGTCAGCGAGACAAAGTATGCTTCGGTAAGCACCTGAGCGTGCATGTTGATGAATCTACCAATGGTACTATGGTCCGGTTGCATCCCCCCACAGATCCACCAGGCGCCTACGTCCAGAAGAGTCAATTTCTCCAGATCCCGAAGCGACCACTGTCTTTTAAGCATTCCGTATACAATCAGGCCCAACAGAATCCGAGGGTGCAGTGCTTTTCTTCCCCTGCCTGTATAGGCAACCATGAACGGACCCAAATCGCTCTGGAAAATCAACTCCCGCAACCGCACGACCCAACCCAAACCGTTGTTCTCAAGGTACTTTCGCAGGGATACTTCCCCAACGAAAATTCGTTCTGGATCTGGATCGTCAAAATTGGGTGGCGTTTCGGTATATTCTTGTTCCGGCATAGACTCAACAAACGAAAACCTCGGTTGTTGGGTCTCTGGAAGATTACGTCTATAGCCCATTTCATCTCCGTTCCGTTGCCTTTGTCTGATACGGAGATATTAATACAAATTTAATATTTATGCTATTAATAATCTTATTATTTGATAAATAATTTGTTGCTTTAATCCTCTAAACCTTCAAAATTGGAAAAAGCCGAGAAAAGCGACACCCTCGCAGGCGGGAATCCAGGGGCTTCAGAAGCTTAGGGATCCCTGCCTTCGCAGGGATGACGGCAAATAGGTGTTTTCGACACCCCGCCTAGAAACTCATCTGCAGTACGGTCTGCACCCGCCAATCATCCGCCAGGTTGTCGTCCTCTACGGGCACCTTGCCCAGGCCGCCGTTGTTCCTCTCGTACATGATCTGTTCATACGCGAGGAGCCACATGAAGTGATGGTAGAATTCCCACGCCAGGCCGCCGTTGACAAGATCGTAGCAATCGTCACCCGTCGTAACGGCGTTTTTCCGGTCCGGGTCAAAATGGTCGTACCTGGCAAAGAGGTTCAGCTTGCGATCGAGGACGGGCAGCTTCGTATTGAAGAAGAAGGAATACCCCTCTCCGCGCAGGGCCTCGTCCGTTCCCGGAACGACCAGGCTTCCCTTGTTGTTGCCCCAGGTTTGAGCGTATTGGCCCGTGAAGGTGACCCAGGTGTTCTGGTAGCTGAGCATGCCGAGGTTGACCCTGTAGTCGGGGGAGGAGCCTGCTGAATCATCCGTGTTGCCTGTTCCGTAGAGCCCGAAGTAGTGGACCTGGAGGCCCGGAATGATGTCCGGCAGGGGCCTCACGGTCAGGCGCCACTCGGGCACCTTGTTTTCGTTCTCTTCGTCCGCGTGGTAACCGCCACCGTTGTAGACCCCCACGTGCCAGCTGCC
>JAQBAU010000243.1:0-14137 GCA_032126655.1 Desulfobacterales bacterium | reverse complement strand
CGGTTTTGATCTATCCGAGAGCGTAGAACCTGTTATTCAGAGTCATGGTATTGAATTCGTGAGAGATGTCAGTAACATTGCCGACAAATCCATAGACACAGTTGTCTGCCACCATGTGCTTGAGCACACCAGCCATCCGCCGGAAATCCTGGAAGAAATAAAACGCATGCTTTGCCACAAGGGTAAACTCCTGTTGTTTGTCCCATACGAAAAAGAAAGGCGGTTCCGTCATTACAATTCAAATCAAGCTAACCATCACCTTTATTCCTGGAATGTACAAACACTTGGCAACCTTATCGAAAAGATCGGGTTAAAGGTCGTGGAAGGAAAGGTTGGAAGATTTGGCTATGACCGTTTCGCAGCTGTCTGGGCCAGTCGGTTTCGCCTGGGTGAATCCGGATTCAGAGTTGTGAGAAGAGCGGTTCATCTTCTAAAGCCTATGTTTGAGGTTCGAGTCGTTGCTGAGAAGGAATGAGGCATAGAGCGGGCACTCCGCCAGTCTTTCCGAGCCGGTTTGACACCGCTGATATGTAGCGTGGGCCAGAAACCCAACTATCTGTTATTGTGGGCCATTGTTGTCCAACAGGGCATTTTTTTGGCTGACCATTTGACGTTACCTTTGGATACCTGTCAAAGGAATGTTTACCCTGGATATCCTGCTATATCGTGCCGGCTGCGCATGCTATCCATGAACTGCCTTTTTTGTAATCACACTTGGAACGCGGCGGGTCTCTCCGGAAGGGCCGCCAATCGAGATCCTTATGCAAAACCACATACTGATGACTGAGGAAAAACCATGAAACGTGTCGTGTTGCTTTATCCATCAAATAAACTTGGGGGTTCGGTTCAACCGAGAGTTGAATTGCCTTTAGGCCTTATCAGCGTAGCCACACCGTTGGACAGGGCAGGATATGAAATTAGGATAATAGATGAGAGGATAGACGAGCGCTGGAGAGAGACCCTTCTAGAAGAAATCCGCAAGGAGCCGATTTGCGTTGGGATAACCTCCATGACAGGGCCGCAGATACAAAACGGGTTAGAGGCGTCGCGTCTTGTAAGACAGCATGGAAATATTCCGGTTGTGTGGGGAGGTATCCATGCCACGTTGCTGCCCGAACAAACACTGCAAAATGAAAGTGTTGATATCGTTGTACAGAGAGAGGGGGAAGAAACCTTCTTTGAGTTGGTACAGGCCCTGGAAAACGGCAAGGACTTAGCTCAAGTGAAAGGAATCTGGTACAAAGAAGACGGAGAGACAAAAAGCACGGGGCAAAGACCGCTGATTGACTTAAACCAACAACCTCCGCTGTCATACCACCTGGTTGACATGAAGCAATACATGGTCAACGTTTTCGGAGAGGGTCACATAAGCTTTGAGACAAGCAGGGGTTGTCCGTTTCAGTGTACTTATTGTTATAACTCCACGGTTTATAAAGGCCGATGGAGGGGGTTGACAGTTGATGAGACGATAAGGCGAATCAAGTTACTCATAGAAGAGTATGGGGTGAAGGGCATATTGTTTTCTGATGATAATTTTTTCGGAAACAAGAAGAGAGCACTGGAGATCCTGCGACGGATAGCAGAAGAAAACCTTGGAGTTCTGCTGTCCAAGATCGACGTTCATGTCTCGATGCTATCAAGGCTGACTGACAGCGAAATGCGCCTTATTAGGAGAAGTGGCTGTAAAATGGTGATGATGGGGATAGAATCAGGATCGCCTAGAATGTTGAAAATAATGAAAAAGAGGATGAGGATTCCTGAGCTAATAGAAGTGAACAAAAGGTTAAGAAAATTCGATATCATGCCGCACTATTTTTTTATGATGGGCTTTCCTACGGAGACCGAGGAAGATTTGGCCAAGACCATGTCGCTGAAAATGAGACTTTCATCTGACAACAGGCACGCAGTGCCGCGATTCAATATCTACACGCCTTTTCCAGGCACCGAGCTTTTCAACCTCTCAGTGGAAAATGGCCTCAGAGTTCCTCAGAAGCTGGAGGATTGGGTGTCATTCAATTATCGGACAGTAAATGACAGCGCTGTGTGGGTATCAGAGAGGATGAAGAAGTTAATCCGTATGCTGCACTTTGCTACCCTGCTGGCAGAGCCGAATAACTTCATAAATTCTTACAAAAAGACAAGTCTTCCGGTAGCCCTCGCAGCAGCAATCTATTACCCCATCGCAAGAATGAGGGTGAAGAATTTGTACTATCAATTTCCCATTGACCTTAAACTCGCAGAATTGTTGGGCGTCTATCCAAAACAGGGAGGGTAATGACTTGAAGGATAAGGGGCACATTGTTCTTTTCCAACCCACCGTGAGAGTGGGAAAAGAGCAACAAAGAAGGACCGGTATACCTTCTGGCTTGCTCGCCATAGCCACACCGCTAGACCTGGCAGGATATGCAGTCAAAATAATCGACCAGAATTTTGAAGACAGGTGGAAGGATATCCTTCTCTCGGAACTGAAGAAAAAGCCGATCTGCGTAGGCGTGTCAGCAAAGACGGGGCCTCAGATCAGATACGGAATCGAGGTGTCGGAGATCGTCAAGCAATACGATACGATTCCAGTGGTCTGGGGAGGCGTCCATGCCAGTTTGGCTCCGGAACAGACACTGGCGAATGAGAACATTGATGTCGTTGTTCAGGGAGAAGGGGATGAAACATTCTTTGAACTCGTTCAGGCGTTGGAAAAGGGCGACTCCCTGAGCGAAGTTAGAGGAATCTGGTATAAAGAAAATGGTGAAATCAAGAGGACCCAACCCAGACCGTTTATCGATTTGGAGAAGCAACCCTCGCCATCATACCACCTCATAGATGTAAAAAAAGTCCTGGTAAGGAGTTTTGGTGAAGATCACCTCAGGTTTTCAAGTGCCAGAGGGTGTCCATACAGGTGTGGTTTCTGCTACAACACGACATTCTATAAAAGAAGATGGAGGGCCTTATCAGCTGAAAGAACATATCAGGAGATAAAGAGAATAAGGACCGAATTCGGGATCAGGGGTATTCGGTTCTCGGATGATCTCTTCTTTGGGGATGTAGAAAGGGTCAGGAAGATCCTGACCCAAATTGTGAATGAAAAACTCGATGTTGTTGTCACAAAGCTCGACATACACGTGAACGAGCTTTCCAAGCTGGACGATGATTTCTTGAGACTTCTTGAAAGGGCCGGGGCGAAGGCACTTGTGGTGGGGGTGGAATCCGGCTCTCAGAGGATCCTGGATTTGATAAAAAAGGGAATCAAGGTTTCAGAGGTTATTGACTTCAACAAGAGGGTGGCGAAGTTCAAGTTGATCCCCAAGTATTGCTTTATGATGGGATTTCCCACGGAAACGGTAGAAGACATTCGCGAAACCGTCTCCCTGATTCTCCGACTCCTGGAAGATAACAAGGAAGCCATAAAAGACATCAACATCTACACCCCGTATCCTGGTACCGCGCTGCTCGATGTATCCGTCGAACACGGGTTCAGACCACCTACAAAGCTTGAGGATTGGGTGCCTTTTAACTGGCGTACTATCAACAGAAAGCGTACGCCCTGGATCACGAAGGAGAGGGAACGGTTGTTAAGAATGCTCCATTGTTCTTCGCTATTCTTGGAGAAGAACTACTTCCTGGAGCCACAATGGCCTACAAACCCATTAGTCGTTATGTTGGCCAGGCTTTATCACCCGATAGCCAAGAAAAGGGTTGAGAAGCTGTATGATAAGTTTCCAATAGAGATTAAATTGGTGGAGTGGCTACGTCTGTATCCAAAGCAGGTTTGAAAATGGCAGCAAGGAATTGCCTTCAAAGGTGTTCAGTTCCTGGATCAGGTGGGGCTATCCGCCTGAAAGAGACGCCGGTGGGGCGGGGAATACCGTTGGTTCTGCGGTTCAAAGTAGTGTTTGTGGGTTAGAGTAGAGCATGGCAACATTGAATGAAAAGGCGAGATTGCTCAGAGGGTTGCTTACCGGTGAGACCGCCGAAGTAGGACCGTTCTATGTCCTGGTGGACGTCACGCGTTCATGCAATCTCGCTTGTCCGGGATGTCGCTATCATTCTCCTCACGTGAAGGTCCCGTCACCAGGCGACAGGAGCAAGACGAACATCTCCTTCCATCTCTTCAGGGAACTGTGCAATCAACTCAGGGCCATGGGTACAGGGAGGTTGATTCTAACGGGAGAAGGGGAACCCTTTCTCCACCCTCGTCTCCTGGAAATGATTTCTACTGCCAAGAGCGTAGGACTTCACGTCACCTTGTTTACCAATGGCACGTTGCTTGACGAAGGCAGGGTACAATCGCTCATAGATTCTCAACTCGATGTCCTGACAGTGAGTCTGTGGGCCGGTTCACAAGAAGAATACGAACGAAACCACCCAGGAACGGGCTCGGAGTATTTCAAAACCATCGTTGACGCTCTCCAGCACCTGGCCCGTCTCAAGGCTGACCAGGCGAGGCATCTTCCCTCAGTTGCTTTGCATCACCCCATATATCGCAACAACTTTGGCAGTATCCAAGGAATGGCTGACCTTGCTCAAGAAACGGGGTGCGATACACTCTCCTTTTCCCCGCTCAGAACCCGGCGGGGGAAGTTAGAGTCATTTGCTCTGACTCCGGATGAAACGAGACTCTTAAGCCTGAACTTGGCGGGGATCAAGAGGCGGCTGGATTCACTTGCCATAGGGCACAATATAGACAATACCACTTTGCGCTACCGGGCGGGCGAAAAGGTGTGGGAAGAAGTGCCTTGCTACGTTGGCTGGGTCCAGGCTCATATCAAAGTGGATGGTACCGTCCTCCCCTGCAATTCGTGCAGTTTGCCAATGGGCAGTCTTAATGAGGACAGGTTGAGCGATATATGGAATGGCCCTTCTCTTAAAAGGTTCCGCAGGCAGACGCTTACGAAAGAAGGCCTGGTACACATGGGGTTGCATTGTGACTGTCATTTCTGTTGCCATGTGGAGGACAACATGCGTGTTCACCGGATCTTTCGATGGTTTTCGCCGTTTTTACCCGGCAAGAAAAACAGAAAAGCGTGGTTACCTCTTGAGACATCGTAGCTCAAAGAGTCTTTAGGATACGATCCTTTGTCATCCTTGCGGTTCAATTCCTCTGAAGCGGGACTGTAGGGATTTTCAATTCTTTGTTTGGAAGCCGAATGAATCGTACATCAGGGATTCGAATTGAAGAGCTTTGGTTGGGTACCCGTTTCTTCCTGGAGTTGCCGTTTTTCCTGCGACGTCCAGTGCAAAAGGAGGAAGCGGACAAATGTCTCCGACTTCGCTTTGAAAAAAGGCAGCCCCGGTTTCTGAACCTGGTGCGCGAGACCATTTACAGCGCACCTGGCAGTCCGTATAGGAAACTCCTTGGCTGGGCGGGGTGTGAGGCCGGAGACCTGGAGAAGCTGGTCCATCACGAAGGTGTTGAAGGAGCACTCACAGAATTATGCCGAGCAGGGGTCTATCTTACCGTGGATGAGTTCAAAGGCCGTTGCCCGGTCGTTCGGGGCAGTCAAAAGCTCACAGTTCAACCCCATCTCTTTCACAACCCAACCCCATCTCCCTCCATAGGCATTCGAACCAGTGGCAGTCGAAGCGCCGGCATCCCTGTACCGGTGGATTTCGCGTTTATCCGAAGCCGCTCAATAAATGCCTTGCTCGGTCTGTCAGCCCGAGGAGGGAATGAATGGCATCACGCCGTCTGGGGAATCCCAGGCGGTTCGGCAATGGTTCACCTGCTGGAGTTCAGCGGGTTTGGGATCCATCCCGTGAAGTGGTTTTCGCATGTGGATCCGGCGACACCGGGACTACATCCCCGCTACCATTGGAGTGCCCTTACACTCCGTTGGGCAGGTTTGTTGGGAGGCGCGTCCCTTCCCGGTTTACAGTATGTTCCGGTCAGTGATCCTTTGCCGATATTGGACTGGTTTGTCCAGGTTCTGCGTTCCGGTAAGGTGCCTCACCTTCTCACCTACATGAGTTCTGCTCTGCGCCTTTGCCGGGCAGCAGAGGAAATGGGTGTCGAAATTCCTGGGGCTCAATTCACGGTATTGGGAGAGCCGGTCACAGAGGTTGGTCTGTCCACAATACGGCGGACCGGAGCAGAGGTCGTTTCCAGATACGGCAGCGCCGAGTGTGGAACAATCGGGTATGGATGTCTCAGACCTGAAGCGCCCGATGAGGTGCATCTCCTGTACGATCGCGTGGCCCTCGTTCAGGTAAAAGAAGAGAACAAGGACGCGGGAATCCCGTCGGGCGCGCTTTTCGTTTCTACGCTTGAGTCAGCCACACCGTTTATTCTGCTGAATGTCTCACTCGGGGATCAGGCGGTTATGGTAGAACGCGACTGCGGGTGTCGACTCCAAGAACTCGGCTGGACAAGACACCTGCACTCAATCCGCAGCTACGAAAAACTCATTGCCGGAGGCATGTCGTTCTTAGGTACGGATCTGGCCCTGGTGATGGAGGAGACGCTCCCAGAGCGCTTCGGGGGTGCTCCGACGCACTATCAGTTGCTGGAAGACAGTGACGAGGGGGGGCTCCCGTGTTTTCGGCTTCTGGTGCATCCCGAGGTGGGGCCGGTCGAACCGGAGGCAGTCGTCGAGACATTCCTGACCGCCCTCAGTTCGGGCAATGGGGTTGAAAGGATGATGGGTATGGTGTGTAAGGATGCTCAGCTTCTTACCGTGGAGCGTACCCCTCCTTTGACGACAAGCTCGGGCAAAATTCTCCATTTTCACCAGGCGCGCCAGGTACCTTGATGGGTTTGTATCTCCCACTTCGCGCACGCTTCCTAAAGGGAGTTAGGGACAGGAGTTCAGCCTCGTAGAATAAAGCGGAAACAGGGTTTCCCCAAAATCCGTTTGTAATCAGATGGGCTAGGAGTTTCTACGATGTCAGAGAGCAATTTAATCGAAAGAGCAAGAGAAATTAGAAGACAACTGAACACCGAACTCAAGGAGTTGCAACAACTGGGCTTGGGGATAGAGGATTATGAACAAAGAGGGAGATACATATACTTCTTTAAGAGCGGTTCGCGAATAAAGTCGAAAGATGTGTTCTCATCACACATCTCTGACGTACAGGAGATAAATCTATACGTACACATACCGTTCTGCATAAACAGGTGTACATTCTGTTGTTGTTTCAGCATTGGTAAACAGCCGGAAGCAATAGTAGAGGAGTACATCAATACACTAAAGAAAGAAGTGGAGCTATTGGTAAGGACCTCCAGATTCGAGAATGCTGCCATAAGATACATCTATTTTGGCGGTGGAACCCCCACTTATCTTAGCGCCAAACAACTCGAAGATCTTATTAGATTTCTAAAGAGCAGACTGAACATTCTTCCCGACGCAGGTTTCACGTGTGAAACGAGTCCTGAAACGACCGTTGGGAGTGCCGGCAAAGAGCGACTTCAAGCCTTACTGGAAAACGGCGTCAACCGGTTAAGTATGGGCATACAGTCCTTCGACGACAATATCCTCAAGCTGATTGGCAGAAAGCACGGTGCAAAGACAGCGATATCTGCATATAGAAATTCCAGTGAGGCAGGTTTCACAAACATGAACATCGATCTCATGTTCGGCTTACCCGAACAAACACTGGAAAAATGGGAAGCCGACCTGAAGATTGCCACTGACCTAAATCCCGGTTGGATTAGTTCATACCGTCTTCGGATAGAAAATCTAAAGATGCATGGAGCATTTGTAAGAGAAGCCGATCTTTTTCCGGACAAAGAAACCGTCTTGTTGATGAATATCATGTCTATTGAAAAGCTCACCGATTCAGGATACCAACAGGCACAGGCCCCTCATACTTTTCTTCTGCCATCTAAAGTACAATTCACCCCGCGCCATCACCTGGGCGAAGAAGAACTTGGTCTTGGCGTATCGGCACGGTCCTATCTCGACGGTGTTCGATATGAGAACTTTCATAATCTAAAAAGATACATGGTGTCCGTCGACGAAGGACAGTTGGCAATTTCATTTGCAGGGAAATACTCCAAGAGGCAACAGATGGAAAGAGAGACTGTCATGATGTTCAGGGGGCCAAAGGGAGTTAATAGAGGTGATTTCAGCACCAGATTTGGGCTCGACGCTGACAGGGTGTTTGGTGAACGCCTTCAAAGACTGAAAAAGGCAGGGATGATCACCGACGATGGGGAAACCCTTAGATTATCAAAAAAAGGTTTGCTCTTTGCTGTTGAGGTACTCAAACAGTTTTACTCTCAAGACGCTGTCAGCAGATTGAAGAATATGATTTACAACAACGAATGGTTAAAAGGTCTCTTCCTCGACAAGAAGTATAGTAGATCCGGTGAAGTCATCGCAAATATCGTTAAGACAGTGGCTGGTTATGCAAAATGAGGGGAAGAGCTTTTTTACAGGCGCCCAAAGACTTGAACTTGCACAGTGACAGTAACTTTTTATGATAAGAAGCATCAGAGGCCCTGGTAATGTCAGAAAAAACCCTCATTGAAAGAGCCAGAGAAATTCAAAGAGAACTGTACGCCGAACTCGAAGAGTCAAAACAACTCGGCTTCAGGGTAGAAGACTTTGAACAAAGGGGTAGATACATACACTATCTCAAGAGTGGTTCGCCAATAAGATCAAAAGACATATTTTCATCATATACCCCGGAAACGCCAGAGATAAATCTCTACATTCACATACCCTTCTGCATAGACAAGTGCACGTTTTGTCGCAGTTTCAGCGTTGGTACACAGCCAAGGAAGATCGTCGAAGAGTACATCGACTCGCTGAAAAAGGAAATAGAGATAGTAATAAGGAAGCCCAGATTCCGGAATGCCGCGGTCAGATACATCTATTTTGGCGGCGGAACCCCCACTTATCTCAGCGCCAAACAACTCGCAGATCTTGTTGGATATTTGAAGGGCAGACTGAACGTTCTCCCCAACGCAAATTTTACATGTGAAACGAGTCCTGAAATGTTCGTTGGGCGTGCCGGAAAAAATAGGATTCAAGTCTTACTGGAAAGCGGTGTTAACCGTGTGAGCATAGGTGTGCAATCTTTTGACGACAGTATCCTCAAGCTGATTGGCAGAAAACACAGTGCCGAGACAGCGATATCTGCATATCAGAATGCTCACGAGGCTGGTGTTCCAAATATAAACATGGATCTAATGTTCGGTTTGCCCCTGCAAACACCAGAAAGATGGGAAAACGATCTGGAGATCCTGACAGATCTGAGTCCTGGTTATGCTAGCGTATACCGTCTGCGTCTGGAAAATCCCAAGCTGCATACAACCTATATGAAAGAACCCCACCTTTTTCCGGACAGAGAAACAGTGTTGTTAATGAATATCATGGCTGTTGAGAAATTGACCGATGCAGGATACCGACAGTCAGAAGCCCCTAGCACTTTTCTCCTTCCGTATAGATCAAGCTACCACACTCCTTACCATGGTCTTTGTGCAGAAGAGTTGGGTATTGGTACGGCCGCCTGGTCCTATCTGAGCGGTGTACGATATCACAATTATCACGATCTGAAGAGATACATGATGTGTGTGAATAACGGACGATTGCCGATCGCATTTGCCGGGAAATACTCTCAGAGGCAACAGATAGAAAGGGAAACCATCCGGATGCTCCGGGCTCCGGAGGGAGTCAATAGGAGTGATTTCAATACCAGATTTGGAATCCCCGTTGAAAAGCTGTTCGATGAGCCCCTTCAAAAACTGATAAGAACAGGGTTCATCACGGACGACGGACAAAGCTACAAGTTGTCATACAAAGGTTTGCTCTTCACTGTGGAGGTATTCAAGGAGTTCTATTCTCAAGACCTTGTTACTATACCTAAAGATGTAATTTACAGCAACCAATTCCTGAAACACTACTTTCTCAAGAAAAAGTGGAGTAAATCCGTCGAAGCAATTTCGCGTATTACCAAAACCGTGGCCGGTTATGCCAGATGATAAGAAACTCTTTTCGAAGGCAATAGACTTCATGAATTCAGAGCGACTGCGACTTCACGCAAAGCCGGTCTCAACATCTGGAAACCAGGCCAAGGAAAAAGACATAAATAAGTGGCTCTGATAATTACAGGACATCAACGTTCCGGTACCACATTACTCCTGGAACTGTGCAACAGTCATCCCGACATCTCACTGACTATGGAATTCGGAAATTTTTGTTCTATTGGTGAGCCTTACTTAGTGTACATGTCACGGATGATTAAGCGGTGGTTGGGTATCGGGATAAGATATTGGCCTTTAGTCGTAACACAAGCCGGGGTCTTTACACCCATTGTCAAGAGGCAGAAGCGGATGACGATTGCACTAAATCATGCTTTTGTCCTGCATTATCTTTTCAAGATGTTGAGACATTGGCAAAAACGTGTAAATGTCCAGGCCATTGAAGCAACCCTTAAGAATATCTTTCCCGGAAAGCGCATTGTTGGTGATAAGTACCCTGATTATGTTTTTAAACTGAATGACCTGGCAGGCGTTGATAATCTGTCTATCCTGGTTATGTGTCGTGATTGCAGGGATGTAACTATCTCTGCCTTAAGGGCTGTGTCCACAGCGTGGCGAAACATGCCGGTCCTCAGAAAAAAAATGGATACAGCCGAAAAAGTTGCAGAGCGTTGGGTGCAGGCCATGGAACTGACGGATCGTTACCGAGACAGACTATGCATCATTCATTACGAGGACCTGATTAAGGAGAAGGAGCGGGAACTCAAAGCGCTTGGAAACTGGTTGGGCGTGGACCCTGCGGGTTTTGATGCAGGGGTGATCCGTGACAATAAGATAGGAAAATACAAAAGCGGTCTTTTGAATAAGGACCTGATGAGGGTTCTGGACATTGCCGGGCCAACAATGGCTAAGATGGGTTATCTGTAGACCATCTTTCATTGCCAGACCTCTTTTCGGTCAAATATCTTTACATGGGTGATGAGCGTGAATGATGGCTTGACATTGAGCGGGATGATTCCAGGTTGGACGTCTCCTTCAGGCGAAAAAACAAAATGTACGATAGGAGTTTTGCCGGGAGAGGGGATTGGTCCGGAGATTATCGAGGTGTCCCTGAACGTGCTGAATGCCGTGACTCGAGGGACCCCCGTCCAGTTCACGGTCGACAAAGGGGGGGACATTGGACTGGCTGCCCAGCAGAAAACGGGTCAGGTTCTGACCAAAGAAGTTGTCTCCTTTGTCGAATCCGTGTTTTCGGGAGGGGGCGCAATTCTATGCGGGCCTGGAGGCGGACGCTTCGTCTATGAGCTTCGCTCCGAGTTCGATCTCTTCTGCAAGGTCACCCCAATACAGCCTCTGCCCGCGTTGCTGGATGTGGGCGTCGTCAAGACGGACAGCTTGAACGATGTGGACATCCTGATAGTTCGAGAAAACGCGGGGGGCATTTATTTCGGGCGATGGGAGGAAGCGCAGGAGGCGGATGGGTTAACGGCCTCACACACGTTTGAGTATCGTGAGGACGAGGTGGAAAGGATCCTTGGCGTTGCTGTCGCACTTGCCCGTGGGCGTAGTCGGCGTTTGAGCCTGGTACTGAAGCCTGACGGTATACCATCCATCAGTCGTCTGTGGATGGAAATATTCAAAAGTGTAGTAAAGGATTCGGGCCTTGAGTCCCAGATCTCGCAGGTAGACTATGCTGCCTATCATCTCATCCATGCAGCTCGGGATTTTGATGTCATCGTCTGTCCCAACCTTTTCGGTGACATTCTATCTGACTTGGGCGGTTTGTTGATGGGTTCGCGGGGCATGTGTTTCTCCGGGAACTTCGGAAAGGATGGGAGGGCGGTCTATCAAACCGGGCACGGAGCGGCTTACGATCTATCCGGCCGCAACCAGGCTAACCCGATTGGCCAGCTTTGCTCCCTGGCCATGTTGCTTCGCGTGAGTTTCGGTCAGCAAGGGCTGGCACGGCGCATTGAAGCCGCCATGGAGAAGGTTCTTCGAGAAGGGTGGAGGACACCGGATATCGTATCGCCAGGTTGCAGAGTCATCGGGACCCGGGAACTGGGCGATCGAATCGTTGAAGCAATTGAAGCCCTCAACGAAGTAAGAGCCGCATGAAACCCGTTCTGCTGTTGGTGGATCTGCAAAAGGATTTCCTGTCCAGGCCGGCTCTGGAGCCTCCAGCTGAGGAACTCATCCCACGAGTGGGGCGTTTGCTGAAAGGCTGTCGGGAGTTGGACGTTCCCGTTATTCATGCCCATACAGTGGTCAGGGCTGACGGGGAAGACCGGATGCCGCACTGGAAGAGGGCAGGGATTTGGGAGTGTACTGCAGGTACCCCGGGTTCAACTTCCCCCGAGGAGCTGCAACCACGAGACCAGGAGCTGGTTTTTGAAAAGCAGTTCTACAGTGCCTTTACTGACAGGTCCCTATACGGCACGCTGGAAGAGTTGGGCGCAGATACCCTCATTGTAGCGGGGGTCTACCTGCACGCATGCGTGCGCTCCACGGTTATGGATGCCTATGAGCGGGGCTTCGAGATCTGGGTAGCAGAAGACGCCACAGCTTCCACCGAAGCTGTTCATGCTAGAGTGACCAAGGACTACCTGGCAGGTCGCGTGGCCACCTTCCTCTCCTCTGACACGATACTGGCCAGACTCAAAAGGAATGGAGCGGTTTCCCGAGCCCCTGGGGTGAGGGTCCATCCGGTAGGCGATATTGGAGGGGATTGGTTGGGGGCAGCCAGCCATGGTCTGTGGGAACAGAGAAACCCATCGAAATGGGACGAAATCCTGGGCCTGATACCACTGGCCTCACGGGAAGACGTGGTTTCTGCAGCGGCTGTTTCCAAGAGTGCTCAGGTTGAGTGGCGTCGGGTCTCGCGAAGGTCGAGGAGCGAACTGCTTGTTGCTTGGGCGACGAATTTGGCAGAGCGGGAAGCTGATTTCGCGGGTCTCATGGCACTCGAGCTTGGCAAACCGATCGGTCTCGGTCACGATGAAGTGCGTTTTGCGGTGGCATTGCTCCACGAAACGTCCTCCATCGTGTCCAGAGAACAGCCTTCAACGGACTACGACCCAAGTAGGGTTACTACTCGCTTTTGTCCGCTAGGCGTTGTTGGAGTCATTACACCTTGGAACAACCCGATTGGCATTCCTGTTGGAAAGCTGGGGCCGGCCATTGCCTATGGCAATGGTGTTGTGTGGAAAGCAGCCTTTCAGGCTCCACGCACCACAAGCCTGGTCCTTGAGACGCTGTTTGAGGCTGGAGCACCCAACGGACTGGTGAACCTCCTTTTCGGAGGTGGGGACACGGCTAAGCAGCTGATTCTTCGGCCCGAGGTTCAAGGGATATCACTAACCGGGTCTTGTGCAACGGGCAGGGAAGCGGCAAGGCTGTGCGCTCGTTTTCCGAAGCCCTTTCAGGCGGAATTGGGAGGAAACAACGCTGCCATTGTCATGCCGGACGCAGACGTGGAAAGGGCCGCGCAGGATTTAGCTCTGGCTGCTTTCAGCTTTTCGGGGCAGCGCTGCACTGCAACACGGCGATTCGTCGTGCATCGAGACATACGGGAGGGTTTCATGGAGGCGTTGGTTGCTTCCATAAACGCTTTGAAGTTGGGTGATCCCCTGGATGTTGAGACCGAGGTGGGGCCGGTCATTTCCCGGAAAAAGCAGACAAAGCTTGAGAACTTGGTGAAAGCCGCTTCTTCCAATGGCGCAAGGATTCTGTGTGGAGGGCGAATCCCGGCTGAGTGGGATTTTGGATGCTGGTTTGAACCCACACTTCTGGATACCCCGGAACCTACCCTTAGCGTGGTTCAGGAAGAGACCTTCGGTCCAATCGCTGTACTTCAGACGGCCAAAGACCTGGATGATGCCTTGTTATTGCTAAACGGGGTACCTCACGGTCTTGTTGCCAGCCTCTACTCAGAAGACCCTGCCTGTCAAAGGCGTTTCCTGGATGAGGCAGAAGCCGGGATTCTGAAACTCAACCAGCCCACTTTAGGAGCAGCACCTGGTGCTCCTTTCGGGGGCTGGAAGGCCTCTGGCGTGGGACCTCCAGAGCACGGCGTGTGGGATCAGGCATTTTACACCCGACCGCAGGCTTTGTATGGACAGTCTCCGGATGAAGACGACCTGTCGTGACCAACCGATCTGTCAGATACGCCTTCCGAACATTCTACCTTGTAAGGAGATCTTCTGATTGATGGATTCC
>JAQBAU010000242.1:0-3809 GCA_032126655.1 Desulfobacterales bacterium | reverse complement strand
TGCAATGACAATCCGTCAGGTACTCATTAACACACTTAGCGACGACGTGATAAGAGGTCCATCATAAACAGAACAAGTATGATCTTTTAGTGATCTTGGGTCCTAATGGGCGCGAGAGTATTAGACGCTCAGAATCACAATATGTTGCGGTTGATTTGTGTGGCCCGAAATCCAACGCAACTTCCCATGATCCTAAATCGGTGAAATCTCATGATTCCTCATAGATATCGAAGGAGGAGCAACGATTCAATAGAAAACGGTGCAGGGAAAAGCGACATGCCGGATGCCTTTACATTATCTCGAATGGTTGAGGTCTAAGATTTTTCAAAGGTGCTTCTTATTATCTCTATTTCCGGAAATGTCGAGGCATCAGAACCATACCCAAACCTCTTCACCAAAACAAAAGCCCCGTATCTCCATTAAGAAATGAGGCCTTCGTAGTCGGTTTGTGTGCCTACGTTGCTGGCTTATGTCCTGTTCAATCATTGATGTCAGTGGGGGTGCGTATAGGGTGCCTTTTTCCGTCACAATTCAATACGATTCGTCAAAGCTAACCACTGGATATTCCTGTATATGAGGATGCGACTGCGAATCCGCAGGTCGCCCGTTTGAGTCGGGCCAGGCGTGCCAAATAAAACTCATCACTAACGGACCTTAAGCTTGATCCTCAGGGGTCTGTCGTCTCCAGATTCTTATCAGAAGACCCAAACATATCAGTGCCACCCCGAGCCCCATTCCAACCTTTGCGTTATGTGGGTAGTAGTAGTAGAACGGACCCGGCCCGGCCGGTCCGTGGGCGAAGTCGAACAGATAGAATGTAGTAAAGAATGGGCCACAAACAAAGCAAATGATGTCTATTATGCTCCTGAAAAATGTTTGCATGACGGTTCATCCCCTCCTTTGATTGTTTGCAGGCAAACCCCGCGCTCAGAGCGGGGGTTGTTTACTCACGATATTCTCGCTGTGTATTACTACTGTACCTTTTCTCTTTGCACAACATCGATTCTTCATCAAGTCTAAACATGGCCGTGCTGTCAGAGGATGCTGCAG
Source organism: Desulfobacterales bacterium (assembly GCA_032126655.1). Classification (GTDB taxonomy): domain Bacteria; phylum Desulfobacterota; class Desulfobacteria; order Desulfobacterales. Next base: position 2,759 of record JAQBAU010000242.1, on the reverse strand, counting down.
ATCCAAGGCGCCAAAGGTGAAGTCTCTCGGCGCGTGTTGTTCGTGCAGCGTCAGGGTTTACTAAAAGAACTCTGTATGCCATCATGGCGTCGGAATAAATGAACCCAGGCACGCGGGAGAGCAATGCCAACACAACTTGATTATGAAACGGCGCGGCAAATAGCGGTCGATACACTGTTGGAGCAGGATTTGGAAAAGTGCTGCACCAATGCAGGGCTTTCACTTGAAGCGGGCCCTTCAGGGATGAAGAAGGTTCGTATTGCATATATTGGGCAAACATACACGCTCACTGTGCAGGATGACAAATTCTTTTTCGATGAAACACCAAGGCCACTCAAGATCTCGGATGAGGTACTCCTTTTCCATTACTTGATAACAGCCGAAGGTCTGCCAGTTTCAGGGGAATGGATTACCTTCCGCGAGGTGCCTTCGGGTTCCTTTTATCATGCGTCTTTTGTCAAGAGGGCCATTGTGCCGCTGGTAAAGTGCTTTGGTGAGAGGCCCTCTCTCCTGAATCAGGTGTCCGAGACGGTTGGGCAAGTCCTGGATTCGCCGGGGGACATAGCTCTCAAGATCTTTGGGCTTCCACGAGTGCCGGTGGTACTCTCTCTGTGGAAGGGGGATGAGGAATTCCCACCTGAAGCGAATGTCTATCTTGATAAATCGGTTTCTTCGTATCTGTCCACAGAGGATATCGCCTACCTATCGGGCGCCGTGGTGTACACAGTCATAGGGATTTCGCGGCAATTTGGGAAGAAATCTTGATCGTTCAAAACCTCCCCGCTTTCCGAAAGGTAGATTTCCAGAGGTGTTGTAGATCATGAAGATAACTATCATCGGCTCAGGGACCTGTGTTCCCTCTCTAAAGCGGAGCAGTTGTTCGGTCCTGATTGAGATATCGCAAGACCTCCTCCTGTTCGACTCCGGAGCAGGCACCATGAGAAGGCTCCTTGAAGTGGGGGTAAGCATCAATCAGTTGTCCCACATCTTCTACAGCCATCTCCATCCGGACCACACAGGAGAGTTGATTCCCTTTCTGTTTGCGACCAAGTATCCCGAGGCCCACCGGCGACGAAAGCCCTTTACCATCGTTGCGGCCAGGGGATTCGTGGATTTCTATGAACGACTCAAAGGGGCTTATGGGAAGTGGATTGAACTGGATCCTGGGTTGCTGAACATTTCAGAACTCGACACCACAGGTCGTGACCACCTCGACTGCGCCCAGTTTGATGTGGACAGCCTGCCAATGGACCATACGGACATGAGTCTTGCGTACCGTATCACCGGTTCCAACGGAAAGTCGGTGGTCTACTCAGGGGACACCGATGTGTGTGATAACCTGGTGACGCTGGCAAAGGGGGTCGATGTCCTGATTTGTGAGGCTGCTTTGCCGGACAAGATGAAGGTTGAGGGGCATCTTACTCCGTCATTGGCAGGCAGGATTGCGGCGCAGGCGGGGGTAAAGAAACTTGTACTCACGCATTTCTACCCGGAATGCGATGCCGTCGATATCACTGAAGAGTGTCGAAAAACCTACCAGGGACCGCTAGTAATAGCTGAAGATCTGATGGAAATAGCTATCCCCTAGTTGTCCTCTTATGGACAGATTTACAGGCCTTGGGTGGAGTCCAGCCTCTTATGGGCTCCGTACGCCGGTCAAAGATGTTGCAAACAAATAGCGGATTTCTTCCAGTGATTGCTCGATAGCATGTGACAAGGTCTTGGCATACATGTCCAACAAAACAATGGCATTAAGCATTGAGTCTTTTTCGGTTGCCGATCGCAAACGGGCGGCAACTGAAGCATTGACAACCTGCACGTCATCATAAACCTTTTTGAGTCCTTTTAGCTCAAGGTCAGCATCCAGCCCCCCTTTTCTTTGGAAGTATTGCCCCAACAAATACATCGAAGCAACGCGGAATATGGTCTCTGCCTGGCCTGCAAAGGGCAGGTGAAAGCGTGCCATCGGCTTGAAAAAGGCTGTGTGAGGACAGCCGCTGGTCGCTGAAACCAGGCCCATCAACGAACCGATCCCTTCTTCGGCCGTTGTATCCTGAGAGATAGATCTTACTTCAGTAGCGACGTCCACGTGGATTTTTTCATAAGACAAGAGACGACTAAAAGGCTGCACGATGTTAACAAGGTTAGCTGCAAACGGGCAATGTGGATGCGTATCAATCACGAGAGGGCAGTGGGGGCACTGATTGAAATCGAGATTTGTCCATAAGGGGAAAGTCTCCGGTGTGTTACCAAGCAACTCGAGATTCTGTGCATCGAGTTGCAGGTCAAAGAACTCTTGTGATCCGTCCGGTAAGGTGAAGCGGTATTGAATCACGACGTTTTCCATTTATCACCTCGCCTTTCTTTGTAACTGCTGTCTGAGTTGTCATATGACGTTCACGTGCTCAAATACGAGCAAAATCGAATGCCGTATGGAAGACGTTGTCTCGAATTCCACAAAGAACTAACACGACGGCACGCCATCGGTCAAGCTGATGGGCATGCGCTCGCCGTTGCCGTTCAAAAAAAGGATGACTCGAGTCCTTTTATATATTAAGGCTCTTCTGTTAACATGCTAGAACCTATATCAAGAATAAGATTAGGGTTCAGGGCAAGTTGAAAATCCCGAGCTTGCCGTCGGGGGCGCGGAACGGTGAAAAAGCGGAATCCCGCTGTAAGCGGGATGAGCGGAAAGATTTTGAACCGTTTCGAAATCCCGCCGATGGCGGGACCATGGGCACTTAGATTGTTTTTGAGAT
>JAQBAU010000241.1:0-7125 GCA_032126655.1 Desulfobacterales bacterium | reverse complement strand
AGTTTGAAAATCCGTACCTGCAATGTTAAGAAAGGCAGGTATGAAGCGAGTTTGTCCAAAATGCTCAAGTCACAGAATTTGGTCACTGAGAGATGGCCGTTTCCGCTGTGCAAAGTGTAGATATACTTTTAGCGATCCAAGATATCCAATGCATATCACAGGTTCATTGGACTTACCAGAGTCGGAATGCTATATAGGGTCGCAGAAAACAGGAGTGGTATCAAAGTGTGATCAATCGCCCACAATGAACCTATCGAAACCACTAATGAGAGGAGAAATGCAATATGAGCAATAAGGTTTCTCGTAGAGATTTCAATAAACTGGTTGCGACTGGCGCAGCTGGCGCGGCACTCGGGGTTTTCGGAGGTGTTAAAACGGCTGTTCCGGCTGCTGAAAAGTCTGCTTCATCATCAAGCGTTGCCCTCCGATGGTTGCCGAATGATGAAACTGTTCTGAAGAGGTGGCATGAAATCATTGGTGAGGCTGTCAGGAAGAAAAGAGGAGAAACACTACACCCGGTTATCCGGAAGTTTCAGAAACTGATTGATGACGACCCTGTTGTGCGGATGTACATGACACAGATGATTCAGCAGATACCTGGGAAGTACAGGGATCATCATCCAAAGAATCTTCAGGAGTTTTTACTGCAACTGAACGCGGTTCTGACTGTGGCACCACCTTATATATCACCTGGACATGGAGAGGATTCAGCACTTGTAGGTACGCCGTTTTCTGCAATTCTGATCTGGACAATGGGTACTCCTGCGGGCTTCGCAGCTTACCGAAATGTCCGTATCAATGCAATGTTCAAAGAACTGCTCGGGGTGTGGACAGAGTTTCTCAACAGCCAAGAATCATGTTACGTGCTGAACGACTCACCCACCGGTTGGATGTGCAAGGAAGCGCTGAATCAGCTTCATATGGAGGACTACATATATAGATCTGAGAGCCCCCACTGGGGTTTTTCTTCTTGGAATGATTTTTTTACGCGCGAGGTCAAAGAAGGCGCCCGCCCCATTGACGGCAAGAACGATAACAAAGTCATGGTGGCACCCTGCGATTCGACCGTGTATAAAATTGGCCGCAACGCACAGGCACAAAGCGAATTCTGGATTAAGGCACAGCCCTATTCACTGGCTGATATGCTGAACAATGAGTACGTGGATCAATTTGTGGGCGGCGACGTGTGGCAGGCGTTTCTTTCTCCGTTCAACTATCATCGCTGGCATAGTCCCGTCACAGGCACGATCCGCAAAGCCTATGTTAAGGAGGGTCTGTATTTCAGTCAGGCGACAAGCATGGGACAGGATCCAACGGACCAGGACCACTCCGAAGGTTACATCGCCCATGTCCAAACGCGGGCAATTTTCTTTATCGAGGCAGACGATGCAGCCATCGGTCTTGTGTGCGTGATGCCAATAGGGATGGTGGAGATTTCATCCTGTATAATCGCAGACAAGATTCAGCCTGGTAAACGAGTCGAAAAAAGTGAGGAATTGGGATATTTCCAGTTCGGTGGATCGACCCATTGCGTCATTTTCAGGCCGGGAGTGATCAAGGAATTCAGGACGACAGAGGGGATGTCAGTTAAATTCGGCCAGACGATTGCAATCGCTAATAAATAACAACTACAGACCAAAGAATTGAAGATCCCTGCAGCCCGCTACAGCGGGACAGGGAATGCGCTCGCTATTGCAGTTCAACCAACATTTCCTGGAGGTTTTGGGAAGTGTAGAGAAAGGCCCTCCCTCCCCTCAACAAAGACATACCCCCCAAAAAATACCCCAGAAGATATACGGTCATTCAAGGGCCGACATGACAGACCGTTACTGCGAGTATCAGATGAAACAAATGAAAGTGGCCTTGGGAAGTGTTGTATGTGGTGTAGTACCATTTACTGTGCAGGATAACAGGACTCTATTAAACTAGTTCAATGAGAACAACCTCTGATAGAATTAGACATACTTTTTTGTTTGAAATAGTCGGACTCGCCGCCTGCGCTCCTCTTGCCTCATGGATTCTGGATAAAGGGCTTGTGCAGATAGGGGCGTTAAGCATTGTGATTTCATTGAGCGCAATGTTGCTGAATTACGTTTTCAATTTAGTTTTTGATATAGCTCTAGTACGGACAGGTAGACCTGTTAATGTGCGTCCCGTATGGATGCGGGTGCTTCATGCAATTTTGTTTGAAGCAAGCCTTCTGATCCTTACTGTTCCGTTAGTGGCATGGTGGCTTGATATGACCTTATGGACAGCATTTCTCACTGACATTGGATTTGCCCTGTTTTTTCTTATCTATGCCTTTATTTATAACTGGGTCTATGATGTTGTTTTTCCCATGCCTGTTCAAAGTGTGGTTGGTGTCGGGAACGATTCATTGTAACCGTTCATCATGACTAAGAAGGGAGTAAAGCGCTAATGAAACCGAAATTCTTGAAAAGGAATTTTTTCCAACGCATCCTGGGTATTCCTGCTACTCCTCAGCCAACGAGTTCAGATAGCTGGCAGTACGACGGAACAAACATAGCCTTGAATTTAGACAAGACTCCGGAGCTAGAAAAACCAGGCAGTGCAATTCGCTTGGAAGGTGGAGAGCTCCCCATACGAGTCCTTGTAATGCGAGACGAGGATGGAAAGATCCGCGCGTTCGAAAACCGCTGTACCCATGGCGGGCACCGAAGACTCGATCCTGTGCCAGGCACAAACACCGTGCAATGTTGCAGCGTAAACAAATCCACCTATGATTACTCAGGAAACAGGATCTATGGCCCGGCACCGGGGGACATAGCAACCTTACCCACAGAGCTTCATGACAAACAATTGGTTATCAAGATGGAAAAACAATAGAGGTACGACAAATCGGCCAGTCGTGCCTACCGGGGAGTCCCCGCCCCTTTCAACTCGTTAGCCGGGTGGGGAGCGTGAGTTTGGACGGGGTGGCCCGTAACCTGGCCCGCCTTGGGGCCCTCTTGCACGCCTGGTGTAGTCTGCACTTGCTCTTGCACTCCCTGCGTCTGTGGGTTGGGCAGGTGGATGGGGGTGGCAGAGACGTTGCCGGCCTTGGTGGCAGTCCCATGCACGGCCGAGGCCTCACCCTGAGTCTGAACCTTGTTTAGTTCCCTGGTTTGGACCGGTTCTTCCTCTTCCTCTGGTTGGGCCCAGCCAAGAAGAGGAGCGCCAAACAGTAGTAAAATAACGAGGACCAACGAAACGCTTTTCATGATATTCCTCCTTGGGTAGCCTTGCTCACAGGTTGGAAAACTGAAGTGACAAGAATTTGCTTCTTGGTAGATCTTGCATAGTAAAAACGCCTTTGTGTGTCAATATGGCAACCTACAAAACCGCAAAACCCCACCTCTCTGAGAGAAATGGGGTCGCGGTACTCCCTCATAGCACCCTCTTGGAAAGGGTTATTTCTGGCAATTCTTATCGTTCTTCTTGAGAGCCTCACTCACCTCATCTACTGCGTGAACATGGCACTAATCTCTGTCCCATCGGTTTGTTTCTTGTTGTTGTTCATATTGCAATCGTTATTGTTCTCATTGCCATCAGCAAGGATGTCCGGGTCGTAAGAAATGCGGGCTTCATAGGACGCTGGGAACTCAGTTGAAGCCGTCCAGTCCCGTTCAATGGAAATACTAATCTTCTGATCGCGCGCAAGATTCTGAAATTCCTGCTGCTTCACCGGCTGCTTTTCGTTGACCCCTGGTACATCCTCCCATAATTGAACAGACTGCTGCCCCGGGCCCGATGCAAAGTCGGCTCCGCCTACATTCTTTGCGATAGCTGTTATCCGCACTCTGCCACCATGCCCGTGCTCATCCCGCGATATGATCTCAACTGTTATCTTCGCAGCCGGATCCGGGCCCGGACACGTCATCTTGGGTTGCTTCATCATCATTTGTTTTGGTTGTACTGTTTTGGCCGGTGCTGTTTCAACTGATGTCTTTGGCTTCAGTGTCTTGTCCGTTCCGAAAGAGGCTGTCACCGCACAGAAGAAGACGACGCAAAGTGCCACCGCAAAAAACCCTGCCAATACTTTTCCTTGTCTCATTTTATCCTCCTTTCGCTTACAGAACACACAAAACCCCACCTCTCTACGAGAAACGGGGTCTCAGTATTCAATCCATAACGCCCTTTTGGTAAGAGTTAACACCACAATGTACGCAATCTGAAACGCGAATATCGCGAATACCAAGAAAGTGGACTTTTGTCAAGGATTCTATCGGATAAGCACGGCCCTTACCTTACTCTCCCCCCACGTCATAGCCCTGAATGGAGGGGGTGACGCCTGCAGGAGGGATGGAGATTGAAGACAGGATAGTGAGTCGAAGGGCACCTGCTTGGTAGGCCATTCACGTAAGAGTTGTCTGTATCATTTTAGTACTTGTACTCAGCAACAATCATTGTTGATGTTAGTGTAACGCCTTCAATTTTTCTCATTTTCTCAGATAGAAGTGCATCAAGGTCCTCAATTTTTACTACTGAGGCTTTTGCGATCATATCCCATTCACCGTAAAGCTCGTGAACGTTCACTATTTCAGGTATGTCTTTCAATTCCTTTACAATATTTCTTTCATATCCCGGTGTAACTTTCAATAATACAAATGCTTCTGCCATAATTTCACCTTTTGCTTAATATTTTTGCCTTTTCTACAACTGCGTCTCCCATTTCTGAGCGTTGAATTATACAGGATACACCATAAAAAGGCAACACCGTGCCCTGCTGTGGCAGGTAGGAAGCCTAACCGAAAGATGGCGTTTTCCTTCCTTTACCAGCCAGGAGTGAAGATAGCAGAATCATATCATGCCAGTTTGAGCGCGACGAGAAGTAGAGACAATATGGCATTCTCTTGAATGTGACTTATGGATTTCAGCATTGCAGTCAACGGTGCTGCAAATTTCCGATCACAGGCACTGGCGATAAAGACGCCGTCCTTGCCCATTCAGATTAGCTCTTTGTGAAATCTTTTCAGGAACCCCTTTGACCTAAGATGCCTCAATCCTTCTCTGTAGAAATCAATGCGTGACCCCGACCCATCAGCTACAAAATGGTGACTTACGGTCTTATCCGATATGGCCTGCTTCCTTGAGATCTGATAATTCTGACTTAGCCTGACAGCACCGCATTTAGATAGTAAAATGGCATGCAGTGTCTGCTCGTGCCGGTTAATGCTAATATCGCCGGAAATTTCTTCCATCTTTTCGAAATAATATTCGATAACATCGAGATTACTAACATAATGCTCTTTGCGCAGAAACATCAGTCCCGCGTTTATTTTAGGAGTAATTTCTATCCCGAGGATCTTTCCCAGTACTCCGGGCGGCTTGGAATATGCATCTTGATAGTCGCTGTTGAAAAACGGCTTGTCTGCTTGGATGTTCTCTATTATCTCAGTTGGATTCCTGAAGAAAAGGATGTCTGAATCCAACAACAGAAGTCTTTCTGCTTGTGCGTAATAGAAAACATCAAATAATTTTATGGCACAATAGAAATCCTTCCTTAATCTGTTTTTTCTGCTGTACTTAAACCCTGCCAGAAAATGCTGTAGATCTCTATCAGCAGAACTTCTCCTGATAATCCTGCAGTTCGGGAAATGCTTAAACCCCGCCTTTATGTCGCTGGCGTCTAACGTCCCGTCCTCATGAATAACTAATTGAGGCCTTGTTCTACTGTAATAATAGAAAGTCTTAAGGCACCAAACAGCATTGAGAAAATCCTTTTTGGACGTTAGAATGTGTATCTCAAAGTCGCCGTTGCTATCGCACACGACGGGTTCCGTGGAAAGGATCTTTCTCCTGTAAATCTCCCTGTAGTAGTAATGCCGTATGAGGCCTGATAGTAATAAGCGCATTAGCATATAATCAGTTATGCATGCGGTCAAAAACCCGCATTATTTAGCATAGAGGGACATGGCTGCTTTAAGATTATCCCCCCTTACAAAAAAGCCGGTATCTGAGCTGTTCCATGGCGTAAAGGCTTGTTACAGATGCCGGTATAGGGAAAGCCATGGCCTTCAACATGTTGTGTTTGGTCACCTCAGTCCTACATTAGAGGTTTCTTCCAGACATCTCTAATTCTCAGGGATTCAAGACATCCAATGCATATCATAAGATTCTGGGGCGTACCAGGGTCGGAATGATATAGGAGCGCAGAGAACCGGACTGTGATCAATGTGTGATCAATCGCCCGCAAACTCACCAGCCTTCGCTTGGAGCGGAGCGAGAAGTGAAGGCTGCACGTCGAAGATTTAGCGAAGGCGGGCGTTCCCTTACGTGCTGTGCGTAGTTCTCCAAGCTTCGGCTGGCAGGCCAACTGGCGTGGGACCTTAGAGGGCTTCCTAGGTGAGGTGGTTCCGTTTGGCAAGGTAAAAACCAGAACATAAAGCTCACCTGTCGCGATGGGGCGCAGCGGAAGAGCGGCCAGGTGTAGCGCCTTGTTAGGGCGATTTTTGCATGTCTGGTTTTATCGCAAACACATAAGCCCGTCGGCTTTCGTACTCCACCCCGGGATATGGTTCTCTCTCGATTGTCTCTATTTTTTTCAAATCCACCCTTCTTTAGACAACCGGAAATAAAATCTGTAGTGAAAAACATGAAATCTATATCGATTTTCTTACCGAGAAACTCGTCTAAGCGGATTGTCTCCTCACCAATGTGATATGTGAAAAGGAATATTCCACCCGGCTGTAATACACGGAATACTTCACACAATGCTATTCCTACTTGTTCTTCTGTAAAGTGGACTATAGCGTAGAAAGCTACAGCACCAACTATTGAGTCGTTTTCAAATTCGAGTTCAAGAATATTTCCTTTTTGGAAGTGTATGTCCTGGTGAGTTGTTCTTGCGTGTTCCAGTATTTTTTCTGACAGATCCAGCCCTGAGATTTCAGTACCAAGGTTTTTCAGGTATTCTGTAGTTTGACCGGGACCACAGCCAAAATCCCAGACCGGCCTCCTCTCCCCGATCTCTTGCGAGAATCTGCGGAGTATTTCTTGGTCTTTCGGTTTCTTTTCGTGTTCACCGGAAAATGCTTCTGCATATTCTTTTGCTACCGTATCGTACATGCTCTCTATTTTGTTCAAATCCTGTCCCATAATCATAGCCCTAATATTAAATATTGA
>JAQBAU010000240.1:0-21156 GCA_032126655.1 Desulfobacterales bacterium | reverse complement strand
TCCCCCTGACGCCCGCCGGCACGCTCTATGTGATGGGGGACCTGAAAAAGATGAGCCCCAGGTGGCTCGTGGGCGTAAGTCTGCTGGGGTACGGGTGCTCCCTGGCGGTCGGGCTGGGAGTGCCTATTCCCATTCTGAATGAGGAGATCGCTGCCTTTACGGGCGTTTCCGATGACGAGATCTTTACGCAGATTGTTGACTACGGACACGACTATCCGAATGGCATATCAAAGAGCTATGGCAAGGTCAGTTATGCCCAACTCAAGAGTGGCACTATTAGGGTTAAAGGCCAAGATGTGCCGACTGTGCCTCTCTCAAGCGTGGTCCGGGCCAGAGAGATTGCAGAGACCCTGAAGAAATGGATACAAAAGGGAAAATTCACCCTTGGTGAACCGCAGCAGTTGCTCCCTTCGGTTTAAGTCAATGCCGGTACGCCAGAATGACGACCACTAAGCCATCGGCGTCGGGTATCGGGCATCAGACATCATAATTGGAATTATGGAAAAAGAACCCATAACATTAGAAGAAATCGGCATCTCTGAGCCTTCTGTGCGGCCGAAAAAGAACATCTTTCGGGAATATGCTGAGGCTCTCCTCTTGGCCGTCATTCTGGCCCTGTTCATCCGCACTTTTGTCATCCAAGCCTTTAAGATACCATCCGGTTCCATGAAACCAACGTTGCTGATCGGGGACCACATTCTGGTGAACAAGTTTATCTACGGCGTGAAAATCCCGTTCTTGGATTTCACAATCATCCCGATCAAGGATCCCCAACGGGGGGATATCGTTGTGTTCAAGTTCCCTGAAGATCCCAAGAAGGACTTCATTAAACGGGTTATTGGTGTGCCGGGGGACACCGTCCAGATTCGCAATAAGAAGGTCTACATCAATAATGAAGCCATAGAGGACCCATATGTGACCCACATGGATCCTCACATCATTCCGGGTGGAGCTCAGCCACGCGACAATCTATCTCCGGTCACCGTTCCACCATATTCCTTGTTTGTCATGGGAGACAACCGGGATCACAGTTACGACAGTCGGTTCTGGGGATTCGTGGACCTGTCAGCAATTAAGGGAAAGGCCTTTATCATATACTGGTCTTGGGACAAAGACAACTCAGGTGTCCGGTGGAATCGATTGGCCGGTCTTATACACTAGCCGTGTACTTAGGCCGCGATCTTGAAGTTTATGTCAAGTTTCTACATGTCTTGGTGCCTGTAACCAACAGATACTGGATGCTGGTCTCTGGATACTGGACGGGATGAGGGATTGTGTTGTATTCTCGCGTGGTATACAATAGAACCATCCAACTGATGATGTTCTGGGCAAATTTGGATGCCAGTTCTCTATCCAGCATCCAGCATCCGGAGAGCACCTTTTTTGGCTTGACTTGTCCGTGATGCGGGTGCTATTTGAACAGCGGTTTCGTTGCGGAGGGAAAAGCAACTCAATGATTGTGAACTGCAGTTTCGCAGTAGTTAGGCTGGGCCTCTTTACCAATTAAGGTAAAGGGGCTTTTTTTTGGAGATAACTGATGCAATTTACCAAGAAAGACGTCCTGGATATGGAAAGCCTCTCTGTTGCCGAGATTCAGGCTGTTCTTGACACTGCGGAGACCTTAAGAGAAATATCGACCCGCTCCATAAAGAAAGTGCCCACCCTGCGGGGGAAGACCGTTATCCACTTCTTCTATGAACCGAGTACTCGAACGAGAACCTCCTTTGAAATTGCAGCCAAGCGACTGAGTGCCGACACAGTGAGTATCTCAGCCTCTACGAGCAGTATCTCCAAGGGCGAAACTCTCGCTGACACAGCCAAAAACCTTGAGGCCATGAACCCGGATGCCATTGTCATCCGCCACAGCGCAGCCGGGGCACCCCACCTGCTGGCCCGGCTGGTCGATGCCTCCGTGATCAATGCTGGAGACGGTATGCACGCCCACCCCACACAAGCACTGCTTGATATGATGACTGTCCGGGAGAAGAAGGGCCATCTTGATGGACTCAGACTTGCCATTGTTGGCGACATCGCCCACAGCCGTGTGGCCCGCTCCAACATCGTCGGTTTTGTTAAGATGGGGGCAGAGGTTGTGCTGGCAGGACCGCCAACGATGATCCCGATGGGCATTGAGACGCTTGGAGCGCTGGTCAGCTACAACGTTGAAGAAGTGATCAAGGATGCTGACGTGGTCATGGTCCTGCGTATCCAAAAAGAACGCCAACAAGCGTTTGCCTTCCCTTCTGAGCGGGAATACGCACAGTGTTACGGGTTGACCGAAGAGAAACTTGCGGGCGCAAAGAAGGACGTCCTGATCATGCATCCCGGGCCGATTAACAGGGGTCTTGAAATAGCGCCTGAGGTTGCCGATGGTCCCTACTCCGTTATCTTGGAACAGGTCGCCAATGGCGTAGCCATTCGCATGGCGCTCCTCTATCTTTTGCTGGGAGGACCCCGTTGAAGCGCATACTGATCAAAGGCGGACGGGTGATAGATCCGGAGACGGGCGTGGATGGCATCATGGACGTTCTTGTAGAAAAAGGCAAAATCGCCTCGATTGGCAAGGGGAAAGCACAAACAACAAAGGACAAAGCCAAGGTGATCAATGCCTCTGGCAGAATCGTGACGCCCGGCCTTATAGACATGCATGTGCATTTGCGAGAACCGGGTCACGAGTATAAGGAAACCATTGAGACAGGCTGTCTGGCGGCAGCCCATGGCGGATTCACGACCGTATGCCCTATGCCGAATACAGATCCGGTGAATGACAACCAGTCGGTAACGGATTACATTCTCAAGAAGGCAAGGATGGCGGGCTCGGTGCGCGTTTGCCCGGTCGGCGCCATTAGTCGGGGGCTAAGAGGGGAAGGCCTGGCCGACTTCGGGGAGCTTAAGGCAGCTGGCGTGGTTGCCGTGTCCGATGACGGCAACCCGGTGATGAATGCACAGCTGATGCGGCGCGCCCTAGAATATGCAAAGGGATTTGCCCTCCTGGTCATCGCCCATTGCGAGGATCGAAATCTCACCGCAAACGGGGTGATGAACGAAGGCGTCACAGCGACCCGCTTAGGGCTTCCGGGAATACCCAACGCGGGGGAGAGCGTGATGGTGGCCAGAGATATTGCCCTATGCGAGCTCACAGGCACACCGTTGCACATTGCCCATGTCAGTGCAGAAGGCTCCGTGCAGCTCATTCGCGATGCCAAGGCGCGCGGACTGCCCGTAACTGCCGAAACCGCACCACACTATTTTTGCCTGACCGAAAAGGCAGTGACAGGCTATGATACGAACGCCAAGGTTCACCCTCCTCTGCGAACCGCCAAGGACACCGAGGCAATTCGGCAGGCCCTCGCCGACGGGACCATTGACGTCATTGCGAGCGACCATGCGCCCCACACGACCATTGAAAAAGACGTGGAGTTTCAGCAGGCTGCCAATGGATTGATCGGCCTTGAGACCTCGCTCCCCCTGAGCTTGAGATTGGTCCATGAGGGCGTGATGGACTTGAATAACCTGGTGACACATATGTCGATTAATCCCGCCAAGATTCTGAATCTTGATTACATCGGCTTGAAGCCAGGCAACCCTGCAGACATCACAATCATAGACCCGGAGAAGAAGTTCACCGTTGATGCCGACACATTTCGCTCAAAGAGCAGAAACACCCCTTTCAATGGCTGGGAGCTAAAAGGAAAAGCGGTCTTGACTATGGTGGCTGGGAAAGTCGTGTTCAAGGAAGCGTAATGGCAAATCTATTGGTTGTAGATGACGACCTGAGCATGCGCGAGATGCTTGATGTCATGCTTACCTCCGAGGGATACGACATCAAATACGCTGAGGACGGGGCCAAGGCGATCCAGATGCTGAAGGAGAAGGAGTATGATCTCATCCTCTGCGATATCAGAATGGAGCCGGTCGGAGGACTCGATGTCCTTCGTGAGGCAAAAAGCCGTCAGCCCCAGACCGTGGTCATCATGATTTCGGCATTTGCGACAACCGAAACCGCTGTGGAAGCGATGAGGGAAGGCGCCTACGACTACATTCCCAAGCCGTTCAATGTCGACGAGGTGAAACAGACGATCAAAAACGCCCTCGACAGAAGGACGCTTGAACAGGAAAAGAAAGTCCTTGATGCCCAGTTGAAGAAGACGTACCACTTTGGGCACATCGTGGGCAACAGCCCTGCCATGATGAAGATCTACAGCACCATCAATCAGGTGGCCGACACCCGAACCAATCTCCTCATTACCGGAGAGAGCGGCACGGGCAAAGAGTTGATCGCCATGGCCATCCATGGAAACAGCACCAGAAAGGACAAACCAATCACGGTCATTCACTGTGGCGGCATTCCAGAGACCTTGATGGAGAGTGAACTCTTTGGACACAAAAAGGGAGCTTTTACCGGAGCCATTGACCACAAGAAGGGGCTTTTTGAGGTTAGTGACGGCGGCACGGTCTTCTTGGATGAAGTCGCAGAACTCACGCATAGTGTCCAGGTAAAGATCCTGCGGGTGGTACAGGAAAAGGCGTTCAAACCCGTGGGAGAAACCAAAGACGTTGAAGTGGATGTGCGTATCATTTGCGCGACCAACAAGAATTTGGAGGATGAGGTGATCGCCGGCAATTTCAGAGAAGATCTATTCTATCGCCTCAATGTCATCCATATCGACGTGCCCCCCCTCCGGGAAAGGCGGGAGGATCTCACGGCTCTCGCCCAACATTTCTTGGAAAAGTACGTTAGGGAGATGGGAAAATCGATCCACAAACTGTCATCCTATGCCCTCGACATGCTGGCTCGATATGATTTCCCGGGAAATATCAGAGAACTCGAAAACATGATCGAACGAAGTGTGGCGCTTGAGACCACCAACGTTATTCTCCCTGAAAGCCTCGCCCTTGCAACGTACAAGAGGGCCGAGAAGAAATCCGGAAAACCTGAAGCCTTTGACTTTGAAATACCGCCAACCGGCCTTGATCTGGATGCACTCCTGGCGGATGTGGAGCGGAGCTACCTGTTAAAAGCTCTGGGGATGGCAGGGGGGGTGAAACAGAAGGCGGCTGAACTTTTAGGAATTAAGGCGGATTCCTTCCGATACCGGTTCGATAAGCACCGCATAGATGCTTCGGACAAAGAGGAATGAAATGTTCGATAGACACTCGGGCAACCGCGCGAAAAATTCCCGATGCAATGTGAAAAATTCCCGGTATCGTCCTGAATAGGACCCTGATTCGTCTGAGTCCCGCATAAAAAACCTGGTCACGCTGCCAACATAAGTAGCTGTCATCTGATGATTTATTCTCATTCACCCGAGAGGAATAGAGTGTTCTTTTTGCATATGGTACGTAAATTGCTTAAGTGAGGGCAGGAAGGACAAAAATACTACTAACCAACGGAAGGAGGTGCATGGGCATGTTACAGAAATTTACCAGGAAGAGTGAGTCCGGTTTTACCCTGATTGAGTTGATGATCGTTATTGCGATTATCGGGATCCTGGCGGCTATCGCCATCCCGAACTTTATCAGCTATCGAAGACGATCCTACAACTCAGCGGCCAATTCGGATGTGAAGAACGCCTATACCGCTGCACAGGCATATTTCACGGATAGTCCGGTTGGATCGGTGGGTGTTGTTGGGATTCTAACATCTTATGGCTTCAGGCAGACTACGGACGTAAGCTGTGCCCCGGGTGGAACGCAGGCTACGTTGACAATCGTAACGTTTCACGGTTCGGGTGACAGAACCTATACGGCTGCCAGCGATGGATCCATAACCAACAACTAAGCGTCATCTCAACCTAAATCAAAGAGCGGAGAAATGAGTTATCTTGTTTCTCCGCTTTTTTTTCTTGAACAAAGTCGCGTGCCAAGGCCCTGGTTTAGCGATGAGTCACAAAAATAACTTGCATAATTTCCAAGATCGTACAGGACCCACAAAGGTAAAAGCACGAAGTGCCTCTTTTCAAGCCGTCAGGCGCAACCCTGGCGCAAAACATTACGGATTTTTCAATTTGATGAATGATTTTGCTTTGACTTTTGCAGACTCTTTTCGGGACAAGACACGAGAACACGTTGTTGGGGATTATCTTGAATAACATCCGCAGAAATATAAAGGCCTTTCTTGTTTATCTGTTGCTCATATCAGCACTATATTCACCGGTTGTGTTTGGCGGGAAGAGCCTGCAGCCGGCGCTTTACCAGCCGCACGGTCTCACACAGGGATGGCCCTACGGATATGAGGGGAGAAAACCCGTAAACACATTCAACGTGGATCTTGCCACCCCCGCCTACTATGAGTGGCCTGTGAACAAGCTGGTTGGTGACATGTACAAATCCAAATCGTTGCCCCTTTGGAACCCATACCAGGCGGCAGGAACACCCCTTGCCGCAGAATACAGCACCAGAGCCTTTTTTCCCTATCAGATCTTGGAGAACATGAGCCCGGTCGCGCTTTGGGACTACTTCCTTTTGGGCAGGTTGTTGATTGCAGGTTTTTTCTCGTTTCTTTTTCTCACACGGGTTGGCCTCTCATTTTCAGCTTCATTGCTGGGGGGAATCTTCTACATGTTTTCGGGAACCATGGTCTGGTTCATCAATCTAGAACAGATGACCAATGTCGCCATGATGCTTCCGGTCCTCTTATACAGCCTCGAATCGATGATCCGAAAAGCGGGGGGCATACAAATTGCCATGCTAGGGGTAGTCTGCGCCTTGGTTCTCTTGGGAGGCCAACCAGAAGTGGCATTCTACATCATGTTTCTTGCAGTTTCCTATTTTGCATTCAGGACACTTCATCTGTACAAAGGAAAGGCGTTCGTTTCCCTCAGCATCAAATTCATCTTTGCCCTTGCCTTGGGAATTGCCCTCGCTGCACCCCAGATCCTTCCCTTTCTAGAGTTTGCATCTTCCAGTCACCATGCTCACCATCCACGCATGGGGATAGGCACTGAGATTATCTCAAACTGGAAGAGAGCCTTTGTCTCACTGACCCCAACAGCCACGGAGATACCGGCTGACCCCCAGATTCTGCCGGAAGTGCTGGCAAGGTTTGAAGATAGTGCGCAGGGGCCTACATACTTTCGGATCTTTGCCACCAAGGGGGTGTGGGACTGGATAGGAGGCTACACGGGGATTTTATCTGTATTCATGGCCCTGGTGGGCGTCCTTTCGGTTCTGGTAAGAAGATCGGTGGAAGGAAGAGGGATGATCCTCTTCTTCTTTTGTTTCGGTGTCGTCATATTGCTGAAACACTTTGGCGTCAGGCCTTTTCTCTGGCTGGGATACCTGCCGATATTTGACATTGCATGGGGCCCGCGGTGGGCGAGCCCCACATGGGTATTCTCCTTTTCCATGGCCGGGGCAATCGGCTACCAGACAATTCTCAGATGTAGGACCCATGCAGAGCGCAATACGCGCCCCGCGAAACAGGGTGGATCTGAAGCCGTTCAGAGCAATGAAGACGCCTTCGCGTCAGAAGCTTTGCAACCGTCTTATGCCGGCCATATCCACAAACACTTGACTTATGTGCCAATAGCGGTGTTCGTCACATTCCTGGGCATCTATTTCTGCATACTCCTTCCAGAGGTCGTCGTGCTAGCCATTGAGAGGAACCTGCATTTCAGTCCCATCTCGGCCCCCTACATTGTCCCTTCTATGCTTCTCGGGCATATGGAAACCATGTTGATTCTGACGGTGGCCCTTATCATGACGCTCTATTATGTAAAATCCGGCAAGGGCATGTACGGATTCATAGGTCTGGCCGTCCTGGAGCTGTGGTGGGCGATCCCCCGCGGATACAATCATCACTGGCTTTACCTTAAGTCCATACCCTTTGCGCTGGGACTTGTTCTGGTATTCACTCTCTGCAAAGAAAGATGGCGTTGGGCGGCAACTGCTGCCGTTTTCTTCTTTATCTCCTCCTTGTGGCTGGATGCAAAGGCCCCCAACGGGTTCCCGGACAGGTACAACCCTTTTACAGAGCCTCCGTACGTTGGATTCCTGAAAGCCAAGCAAGGCTTCTTCCGGGTTATGGGCGGCTATGGGATCCTGTATCCCAACTATTCTGGTGCCGTCAATCTCCAGGATGTGAGATATATCAATGCGTTAATGATTCCGGCCTATCAGCAGTATCGGCTAGAAAATCTGCAGGAGACATTCCAGAACGAAGAGGTCGCCGCTTCTTCTTTATGGTTCACGGGGCGGCCTGAGAGAGTCATCGTTGATTCCGACAAGACAATCGGAAGATACTTCAAGGTTGTGCGCCGTGGCGTGGAGAAGGATATAAAGGCGAACCTTCCCTACTACTCTCTTTTGGGAGTCAGATACATCCTGATGCCGTCTCAATTGGATCTCAACGATGCCCCGCCTTCTGAAGAGGGGCCTGACGTGCCTTATCTGCCGGTCATATACGACAATGAGATCAAAATTTACGAGAACCCGAGTGCGCTTCCAAGATCGTTCATTACGGATGATTTTGAGGTCGTTTCCTCGGACGACGTCAGGATCAGTCCATCCGGGCATCAAGTGAAGTCTTGGCAGCCGGCCACAGACATGACATCCGACACCTCCAGACTCAGTATGGGAGCGGCCACGATAGAAGAATACCGACCCAACAAAGTCTCAATAGAGGCCAGATTAGAACATCCTGGCCTGCTCGTGCTAAGTGATGTATACTACCGCGGATGGAAGGCCTATGTTGATGACCGACCGACCAAGATCTTCAGGGTCAATCAACTGGTGAGGGGTGTGTTTCTGCGAGAAGGCAACCACCGAGTGGAATTCCGATACAGACCCGAGTCTCTGACGGTCGGTGCGGCGATGGGAGCCATTGGCTTGATTGCGATTGTGGCGCTGCTGTTGCCATCGAGGAGATATCACAAAACAGGTCAACAGAAACAAAGCAGCACAAAATAACGAAACAGCTTGGATCGCGGAACGCAAGATGCCATCCAGTGTTAAGAGGTTCGCGCCGTACGGTACGGAGATCATAATCGTCTTATTGCCGGTTGTTGTTTACCTCTACACGACCTGCCCCACTGTTTACCTGGGAGATAGCGGCGAACTGACGGCAGCTGCATTCTCACTCGGCATTCCCCATAACAGTGGCTATCCACTTTATGCCCTCATAGGCAAACTCTTCTGCATGGTCCCGCTGGGTCCTGTCGGGTTCAGGATGAACCTCATGTCGAGCATGTTTGCCGTGCTTACGGTTTGGCTCGTCTATTCCCTCATCGTTAGAATCACAACCTCCAAGTTGTCGGCTTTTGCCGGGACACTCTTCCTGGCCTTTACACCTGTTCTTTGGTCTCAGACTGTGTCCGCAGAGGTCTACACCTTGCATACCTTCTTTGTGGCTTTACTCATGAGGCTTTTGTGGTGGTGGGACGAAGACAAGGAATTCGCCCGGATGGCCCTGTTTGTTTTTGTGACGGGACTCAGCTTTGGCAATCACATGCAGACGGTCATGCTGGCACCGGCAGTAATCTTCATCGTTCTTTCCGGTCATTACAAAACGCTGTTCAGCGTGAAAAACCTTTGTTTTCTTTCTGCGTTGTTTTTTCTTGCCCTTTCCCTCTACCTGTACCTTCCTATACGCACCGAAGCAGGCGCCGCCATCCACTGGGGGGACCCAAACACCCTGGATCGATTTCTGGCCCATGTGACCGCTAGCGCCCACCGAGAGGGCTATGTCTTGACCAAAGGCACGTTGGAGTATGTGAGCCGGGCAAAACAAACCGCGTTGTTGGTATTCGGTCAGTTTGGACCTCTTTTACTCGTCGCACTGTGGGGTTGGCTAAAAATGCGGGCTTTGCGCTGGCAAATTTTCTTCGGGGCGGTCATCCTGTTCGATTTTGCCTATACCGTATTTCTGAATATCATCTCCTTTGAAATTACAGCGTTTACCCTCCCCACCTGCATTGTTCTGGCCGTGCTTGTGGGAAATGGCATCGCTGACATCCTGAAACGGGCCAGACGGTCTTCGTCTCATAGCACAACCACGTACGGAGCCCTCAGGGCAGCCTGTTGCATGATACCTTTGATACCGCTCGTCTCTAATTTTGGTCTTTGTAACCAAAGCCTTAACTACATGGCCTACGAACACCTCCTCAATATCTTTAGAACGGTTAGTAGCAGAAGCACCCTATTCCTGGACGGAGATGACAATATCTTTCCGGTGACATACGGGCGAATCGTGGAGGAGATGCGGGAAGATGTCACAGTCTATGACCGGCTCAATCTCCTTTTTAGAATGCCGGATAGGTATAATGACTATTCTCCCAAGAACGGCGAAAGATTTGAGCATAGCGTCGAACAGAAGATCGTGGAAGACTCACAACATGATATCTTCTATGCAGTGTTCAATCCCAATGCCGTTTCCCTGCCGGTTCAATTCACGATGTATCCCTTCGGTATTCTTCACAGGCCGCTTCCTACGGGAGATCTACCCCCTGAGCATCCGGGCAAACGGGTCTGGTCCCATTATGTCACCGAGAGTACGTATGACAACTTTCACAAGGATTTCATCAGTCGGCATCTGTCCGCCTGTTTCCATTTTGCCCTGGGTCAGTACTTGTTCTCCGCTGGTCAACGGCCTTTTGGCCTGGAGATCATGAAATCGGCCTCGCAGATTGCATACGATGACACCGTGATCCATTCGGATATCGCTCTTTTCCTCATGGGCGAAGGATTCCTTGAGGAAGCCCGGACAGAACTGGAAAAGACTTTGGTCTATAATGAAGACTTGGGGGGAGTTCACACCAATTGGGGATACTACTATTTCAAACTCGGAAACTATGAAGAAGCGGCAACATCTTACGCAAAAGCTATTGAGTTCACTCCTGACAGCTTCGACTACTACAACAATCTGGGTTTGGCCCTTCATCAGGCAGGTAAGGGCCATGAAGCTATAGCAGCATTCCAGCAGTCATTGGCAATCAACCCGGATCAGCCCAAGGTCACGGGTTTCTTGAAAGACTATAGTTTATAATAGAAGCTATCTCAAAAATACATTTAAGACTTAATAGTCTCGTCGGCAAGCCTCAAAGAGCGGGAATAATGGAGTAATGGAGTAATGAGAAAAAAGCCCAACGCTCCAATACTCCAGTGCTCCAATACTCCTTGCGAATTCAGCGGTCGGGGCCCCGAAACCTGATTTGCATTTTTAAGATGGGTTATAGTGTATGACTAAGTCAGCCTTTCTCCAGGTACTCGGTGAAGACGATTTGACGGAAGAGGAATTGAACATATTCTTGTCGAATGCAGGCAATGAGGCTGGATACCCCAGATGATGGCCGCAGGCTCAAACTCGCGCCGCAGTTTTCTGGTGTGCATGTCTCTTGCTGTGGCCGTCTTCGCCGCCCTGTGGGGAGTGCAAAATCATGATTTTGTCAATTTTGATGATGGCAAATACGTCACAGAAAATCATTATGTGCAAAATGGACTCACCCGGGAAGGCCTTGTGTGGGGTTTCACTACCACGCATTTTTCCCAGTGGCACCCAGTGACATGGCTATCACACATGTTGGACTGTCAGCTGTATGGGTTGAATCCGGGTGGACACCATGTCTCGAATCTACTGCTTCACACCGCTAATACCCTTTTACTCTTTCTGGTTCTTCAAGGAATGACCGGTAGAACCTGGCCAAGCGCCCTTGTTGCCGCCCTGTTTGGACTCCATCCCCTTCACGTTGAGCCGGTTGCCTGGGTTTCCGGGCGGAAGGACGTTTTGAGCACCTTTTTCTGGATGCTCACAATGGGATTTTACCTCCGTTATGTTCGGGGACCACGGTTAAGTAGATACTTCATGGTCCTCATATCCTTTGTCCTTGGTCTCATGGCTAAACAGATGCTTGTAACCCTGCCGTTTGTCCTCCTTTTGCTCGACTACTGGCCTCTGGGCCGCTTTGAGCCCGGTCAACGGGCAGGTGAGACAAACCCGCAGACCCATAGATCCCCAGATCCTGATCGTCAAAAGCCACCCATTGTTGTCCTGGTTCTCGAGAAAGTGCCCCTCCTTGTTATTGCAGCCGTTGCAAGCATTGTGGCCTTTCTCGCTCAGGACCGTGGTGGAGCTTTAGAGTCTTTTGAATTCCTTCCTCTCGACGTGCGACTGAACAATGCCGTAGTGTCCTACGTGATCTACATGGGCAAAACGATCTGGCCCCTGAACCTGACGGTCTTTTATCCACACCCTGGCAGCACCATACCATTCTGGCAGGTGGGGACGGCTGGCTTGTTGCTCGTGTTCATCTCTGTTTCGGTGATTCGGGAGTATAGGAAACGTCCGTATCTCCCTGTTGGGTGGCTTTGGTATTTAGGTACCCTTGTTCCGGTCATCCAGCTGGTACAGATTGGAGATCATGCCATGGCCGACCGTTACACCTACATACCGCTCATCGGCCTGTTCGTTATGATCGCCTGGGGGCTGGCTGATGTAGTGGCAAAATGGCCCGGTACCAAGATTGTAGTGGGAACCTCCGCAGTAGGACTCGTTCTTTGCCTTTCCATATGTTCCCAGCTGCAAGCCCGGCAGTGGAAAGACAGTGTGACACTTTTCGAGCATGCCCTCCACGTAACGGCTGAAAACCATGTTGCCCATACGAACTTGGGAGTAGCCTTAGCTGGACAAGGTGAGCTTGATCGGGCTATTTGGCACTATTCCCAGGCAATTATCATCGAACCTGACTATGTGGGGGCGCGCCTCAACCTGGCAAGTGCCCTGGCCGAACAAGGAAAGCTGCAGGAGGCAATCACGCACTATTCAGAGGCATTGCGCACAAAACCCGAATACGCCGATGCCCATTATAATATGGGTAATGTCTTGATTCGCCTGGGCCAGCCGGGCAAAGCGATTGCCCATTATACCGAGGCACTCCGTATCAGGCCGGACGACCCAGAGACCCTCAACAATTTGGGAATTGCTCTATCTAAACAGGAAAGGTTAGAAGACGCCGCGGAACGATTTCGTGAGGCGTTACGGATTCAGCCGAACTTTCCAGAGGCACGCCACAACCTGACCGCAGTCTTGGAGAAGGGATCGGAATCTGCAATACCACCTAACTGATGTCCCTCCACAAACGACGTAACAAGTGTTGGGCACTAGGGAAGTTTCCAATTCATAAATGAGGAGTTTTTCTGATGAGCAAGGCCGCACAAGGGTTTTCGTTGAGGCGTACATATAGTACTCCGCAAACGGAAACCCGCGGAGAACGCCGCTCATCGGGAAAAGGGCCATTTATGGATGGAAACTAACTGATTATGACTTACTTGTCCCTTGTCATACCGGTTTACAATGAAGAGGGTTGCCTTGAAAGGAACTCCGGAACTGTCAAGACGTTCCTGGACACCCTGAATAAAGACTATGAGATCATCTTCGTAAATGACGGAAGCACCGACAACACCGCCGCTATCATCGAGGATATTATTCAAACCAACCCGCGGTGCCGCTCTCTTAGCAGCCCCGGGAACAGGGGAAAGGGAGATGCGGTTAGGCGAGGGGTCCTGAGTGCTGCCGGAAAATACGTCGTCTTTATGGATGCTGACCTAGCCGTACCGATCCGTTTTGTGATGACATGCCTGAATAAACTGGAGGGCGGATCCCCTATGGTCATAGGTTCCAGGCATTTGCCATCGTCCTCTTTCAAGGTACGCGAAGGCCCGCTCCGCCAAGTCTGTGGGGAGATTTTTCGGAGATTTGCACAACTCAGTCTTGATTTGAGGGTCTCTGATATAACATGTGGGTTGAAGGGCCTCGAAAGGGAAGCTGCAACTGACATATTCTCTCGCTCAAAGATTGACAGATGGGGTTATGATGTCGAAATCATCTTTCTCGCTCGCAAGCTTAAATACGCCATTGAGGAAGTCCCAGTCGACTGGTACCATTCTTTTGACTCCAAAGTCCGTGTGGGGATCGATGGCCTTCGGACATTCACGGAGATGTGCCGAGTTTACTACTACTACATAACCAAACAGTATGAGGCTTGAACAGGATCATTTCATGGAAAGAATTGAAGGGTCACAGACTGCTCTTGGATCTCACCAATAACCTTAGACCTGAAAAAAACCGTGACACGGGATGGACAGGAAGAGCTTAACAAATTTCTATCTGCAAGATCTAGACAGGTTGTTTGAAAATGCCAGTTTTAGAAAGACTTTTCTATGCTATAATAAACTGTTTGGAATACCTCTCAAAGGAAATGACAGGGAACTATTCAAGCAGCTTTTTCTCGTATATCTTGACGAGGCTGAGTTCGCCTTGTCAATTCTCAGAAAGCTCGAGTTTAGCAAGAAAGATGTGATACTGGAAATGGGGGGAGGTTTGGGCTTCGTCTACGGCTTCCTGAAAAGCAACGGCCTTGATGTCTATTCAATAGAACCCTCGCAATCAGGTTATGCCGGATATTACAAAACCGCGCTTCAGATGTTCAAAATACTGGGTATTGACTCCTCCCATTGGTATCCTTTTTTCGCAGAGGAATGCGGAAAAATTAATACAACATTCGACATAGTATTCTCATACGGTGTCTTGGAGCATGTTCGTGATCTCAGGCAGACCCTCCTGGGCCTGAAAAGCGTTTTGAAACCCGGGGGGGAAATGATTCACTGGACAGTCAATTATCTGATTCCGTATGAACCACATTTCAGGATGTTATTGTTCCCTTTCTCGCCTAAAACCACAAGTTTTTTAAAGCCAAGCCTTAAGCATTCTCCATTGTGGGGCGGATTGAATTTCGTGACGGCAAGCAAACTACAGCGTGCCTGCAAGTCTTGCGGCTTGGACATCACATTTAGGAGGGGCGTGGTTCTGGAAAGCTTCCAAAGACTTCGCGAGGCGGGGTTTGCCAGAAGACAGAGATATTTCCTCCCCTTCTACTACTTCTTGGAAAGAACAGGTTTGATCAATGCTTTGAATCTGATTCCAATTCCGTTTACTACTCCATTAGTACTCGAACTGAGACACCAGAAGTAATTTGTTCTTTTTCAGCTGTCTGTGCATTCACGAAGTGCCGTTATTTAAGTTCGCATGCCCGTGCGGAGCAAGGGATGGCAACAATCTAAAAATAGCATAATTCGTTACAGTCGCTGCGAAGCACTGCCTTCGGGCAGAACATTCCCTGTGCCGCTATAGCGAGACTGCAGGGAACTTCAATTGTCCCAAAATACCAACCCAGACGAATCTTGAGTGTGGTTTATGGAAAAAGTCGAATATGCAATAATGTACGACATTGAACAGTCTTACTGGTGGTTCGTCGGCAAACAGTTTCTGGTCAGGAGTATCTTGGAGGGATGTTCTTCATGTTCCCCTGCGAAAGACAGGATATTGGACATTGGATGCGGCACCGGTACAGTGCTTAAGCTCTTAGAGGACTTTGGAACAGCCTACGGTGTAGAACTATCTACCGACGCTATCCAGTTCCTGAAAAAGAGAGATTTGAACTTGGTTGTACGCTCAGATGTCAGCCAGTCCATTCCATTTAAGGACGACGCCTTTTCCGTAATCACGTGCCTTGACGTATTGGAACACCTTGACGACGATTTCACTCTACTGAACGAAATGGTGCGGGTCTGCAAACCCGGAGGGAATATTGTCCTTACGGTGCCGGCTCTTAACGTGTTATGGAGCCGTCATGACGCTGCCCTGCACCACAAGCGGCGTTATACAAAAAAACGGATGATCGAGAAGGTTAGGCCTCTCCATGCTACGGTAACCAAGAAGAGTTACTACAACACGGCTCTCATCCTCCCAATCCTGGCAGTGAGGAAGTTAAAATCTCTTTTTTCCGATAAACAAAGCATGCAGTCTGACTTCTTCATACCTATACCACATTGGATTAACGCCCTCTTGACCTTTGTATTTGTTACTGAGATACGTTTTCTTAAGCGTCTGAACTTCCCCATTGGTGTTTCTCTTCTGCTGATTATGAAAAAATCCAGTGGGTGTGCAGCAAGTGGCAGACAGGATGGTCATGCATAGACAGCGGCTATCAGAAATCCTTCCCCTTTTTCTCATCGTCATGTCCGTGTTGGCATTCTTCGGCCAAGTCATATTTTCCACAAACCCGCTGTTTGGCTCTGACTTCGCGCTCTATTTCTTCCCCCTAAAAAAGTTCATTCGAGAGCAGTTGCTCAGCTGTGGCACAATTCCTCTCTGGAATCCTTACCAATTTTCGGGAACGCCCCTTATCACAAATATTCAAGCATCCGTGTTCTATCCACTTGATTTCCTTTTTTACATGCTGCCCACAGGAATTGCTTACGGCTACACCATCATATTGCACTTCATCCTGGGCTCCGTGTTCATGTACGTTTTTGTCCGCTCTCTTTCTGTCAACAAAATGGGTGCCCTGCTGTCCTCCGTGATTTTTACGTACAATGGATTCTTGATGGCTCATCTTTATGCTGGACATTTGACCCTTATCCACAGCTATGTCTGGATACCCCTCGTATTCTTCTATCTGCACAAGTTTTTGAATACACCGCGGCCGAAACACGTCATTTTAGCAGGCACCTTTCTCGGGGTTCAAATCTTGGGCGGTTTTCCACAAATCGCCTTTTACACGATCCTCGGGGCAATTCTGTACGCCCTTTATTCTGTGTGTCTCGGACCGCAACGAAAAAGTGGCCAATATGTTGCACGGGCTGCAATTGGCATGGGGGCGATCCTTGTTATCGGGTTCTGTTTGGCCGCTCTGCAACTCCTACCTACATATGAATTCATGCAACTCTCTACCCGTGCAGGGGGCACGAGCTACGAATTCGCCACTCTCGATTCTTTCCCCCCCAGGAACTTCATCACGTTTCTTATTCCAGATCTTTACGGCGTGCCGGGAAACAGAACTTTCTGGGTAAGCCATGCAACCTGGGTGTTTTGGGAGTACTGTGGGTATACCGGCATATGTGCTTTAGTACTAACCGTCGTCGCTATCAAAAGGATTGTGGCAGATCGTGTAGGTATGTTCTTCGTTCTATTGCTTGTGCTTGCGTTGTCTCTATCGCTTGGAAAACATAATCCTCTTTACGGGTTCATTTACTATCTTCCTGGGTTTCACCATTTTCGTATACCTGCTCAAATCCTTTTTCTATATGTCTTTGCAGTAGCGGTACTGGCCGGTATGGGTCTGGACCACCTGACAAACGAAACTATTTTTTCCGGAGTGCCCCGTATGGTTGTCCTTGCCGGTCTATCATTTCTTCTGATCCTGGCAGTCTGGAGTCATGTTCACCCATACAGTTTCTTCTACGTCTTTTTCAAGCTTGCCAAACCGACTGGACTCACCAGCGATCAAATCGGCCAGGTACACACGGTCGTAACAAGTGCAATTTTGAGGGGCACCGGCATCTTTCTTATCATCGCTATTTTACTCTCCCTTTACCACAGGGGTCTCCCGTCTTACGCAACGACCGGCAGCCTGCTAATACTGATCTCTGTGGCAGACATGGGGGCGTTTGCATTCCCGTTAGTCCGAACTGTTAATCTTGAACCTTCCCCGAACCAAGTGTATCTGACCCGGCAGCTCAAACTGGATCATGATATCTACCGAGCTGTGGTGACCAACGATTGCTTTCCTGAAAATGCCGGTCTCCGGCATCAATTCCAGGATATCCAGGGTTATGATCCTTTAATATTGAAGCGGTATGTGCAATATGTGAACAAGAGCCAGCAAATTCCTGCGGACGACAAAGTTGTGAATATGCACTACATAAGAAGCGTGGACAATCCTCTGATCAACATGCTAAATCTCAAATACGTGGTCGATTGTGCTTCCGCTGAACTCACAGAAAGAAAGGCCTTTGTTCCGAGAGCCCACATTGTCCACCAAGCTGTTGTGAAGGATGACCATGAGACTCTGGACTATATGATGGGAGACGAATTTGATCCCATGAAGATGGTTGTTTTCAGCAGCGCATCGGACATCCCTGAAACTGCGGGCAGCGAAGACCATGGGGAGATGTGCCGGGTTCTTTCCTATGCGTGTGATGAGATAAGCGTTGACGCCAAACTGAATACGCCGGGCTTCCTGGTCATGAGCGAAATCAATTACCCGGGATGGGAGGCCTATGTCAACGGCAAGATGACGCCCCTTTTGACAGGAAACTACTTGTTTCGAACCGTGTTCCTGGAGCCCGGAAAGCATCATGTCCGCTTTGTATTCAGTCCGTTCAGTCTCAAAGCCGGAACAGTTGTGTCCTTTATGTCCGTAGTCGGAATTATTGTAGGCCTCGTCATATTCAGCAGGAAACGAAGACCGTCATAACCCGGTTTCTCCCAATGACCTCGGAATTGCACAAGATGACCATCTTCGGAATAGAGATTGCAAGAGATCCCTCGGACAGGTGGGTGTGGGAACATGCGCGGATACTGTTTTTTCTCCTGCTGGGCTTTACGGCATTTAATTACCTATACAACGGTCTATTTCGCCCGCTTTCCACCGAAAAAGTCGACTTTGTGGCTTATTACAACGCGGCGATGGCGTTCAACCACGGGCTGCCCATATACGATCACATGATCCGATTCTTTCAGGAAGGTATTCTATCCTATAAAGGGCCTTTTCCATACGTTTACCCTCCCGGGTTTGTGATCTTTCTGAGTCCATTAGCTTATCTCAGTTTCAAGCAGGCGTCCTTGGTCTGGATTCTGTTGAGCCAGATCTCTTTCTTCTTCGGTCTCATTCTTCTGATGAAAGCCATCAAGGATCGATACTCATGGGTCGAATGGATAACGCTGATCTTCGTGTGTATGAACTTCACGCCACTATTCATGGATTACCTCGTTGGGCAATGCAACACTCTCCTGTTCTTCCTTGTCGCCGCGGGACTGTATTTCTACAGAGCAAATAAAGGTGTTTATGCGGGCGTCGCCCTTGCCCTGGCAACCATGATAAAGATCATCCCGGCGCTACTGTTGGCTTACATGTTGTGGAAACGCCAATATAGGGCGTTTTTCTCAGGGCTCATCCTGCTGGTATTGATCACAATCTATTCCTTGCTCTTTTTTGATGTCGACCTCTATGTCTGGTACTTCAAGTTTATGGGTAACCAGGATTTGTTTAACGCTTATCATGACAATCACGCTCTGACAGGCTTCTTCAGCCGATTCCTGGTCCATTCGGTATGGACAGAAGGCATGTTCAACAGTCCGGGGGCTGCCCAAATAGCCATTTTCGTTAGCTCTGCGCTCATGCTTTTCTTTCTGTTTTACGTAACCCGCAAAAGATATGATCATTCGGATGATCGGAACCTGCGAGAGTATTCCCTTGTCGTCCTAACCATGCTGCTGACGAGTAAGATGACGTCGACCCCTTATTTCGTGATGCTGTTGATTCCTCTCGCGGTATTAGTTCATGAACTCTTCGAAAACAAGCCAGTCACAAGGTGGATCTTCCCCCTGGGCGCTGCCTACGGAATGCTCGCAGTCTGGTATCCTTTACCAGCAGGCAAATTTCTGGACATGGATATCTTCACAATCTACATGAGGGGTCCGCAGGTGCACATTTTTTCTCTTCAGTTTTTTGCCCTATTGGTTCTTTGGTTGTATTTTGCCTTGGCACCTTTTCCAGTTGAAACAAATCATCCTTCAGACGGAGCCCATGGTAAAATTGATCGGTCAGACAAGCATAATGGCGCTATACAGGCGTTATAAGAATGCACCTATCAACCCGTTGGAGCGCCTGCTCGTTTATCTCAGATTACGCTTTTCCTCTTATCAAGTCATAGAGAAGCACGTCCCCACTTCCGGACAAATAGTGGACCTGGGGTGTGGCTTTGGGATGCTCGCTGTATATTTGGCGCTTCTATCTCAAGCAAGACAGGTAAGGGGGGTTGACATTTCACACCGGAGATTGCGGGCAGCAAAATTCGTTTCAGCACATATTCACAACGTGGCTTTTGAGTATTCGGACCTTGTCCAATACACCTTTGACAGATGCAATTGCATACTCCTCATTGACACACTTCACTATTTCCCAGTGTCTGTCCAAAACAAGCTACTTAAGAAGTGCTATGAACGCATCGGGCCTGGAGGAAGACTTCTTCTGAGAGACTCGAACAAGGACAAGATATTTCGCCATTTCGTTACAAGATCCCACGAAACCATCATGACACGATCCGGCTTCACCAAAGGAGAGATGCTTTGCTTCAGGAGTTTCGTTGAATTGACAAGTTACCTTGAAGGGCTTGGATTCTTCGTGGATGCCCTACCCATGTGGCACAGGACTCCCTTTGCAGACACATTGCTGGTGTGTACTAAGAGTCAAATAACTAAAGACTCTCCATCGAGATAAACAACGACATGCAAGCAAAACCCGAATCCGAAGACATTCTGCTTTCAATAGTTCTCCCGGCATTTAATGAAGAGACAGGGATTGCCGCCTTGCTCCAAGATATCAAATATCGCTTGGAACGGCAGAACTACAGTGCCGAGATCATAGTGGTGGACGACGCAAGCACTGACTCTACATACAAGATACTAGCTCAGTTCAATGAATCTTACCCGATTTGTATTCTCCGGAACAGCAGCAATTCAGGAAAAGGACACTCTGTCAAAAAAGGTATTATAGCCTCCTCAGGAAGGTTCATACTCGTCATGGACGCTGATGGTGCTTACGCTCTGTCATCCTTAGATGATTTCTTGGTCCCCTTGCTGGGAGGTAAATTTGACATCGCTGTGGGCAACAGAAGATTGAACGGCTCGCGGTTTGTCATGAGCCCCAGGCACCTGCCCTATGTATATTTGCGCCATCTTGTTGGGCTAAGCTTTAACCTATTCACCAAAATGATTGTGCTCCCAAGATTCACGGACACCCAGTGCGGCTATAAGTGCTTCAGCCGAGAAGCAGCTACAGAACTTTTCCGGTTGCAGCGTATTAAGGGCTTCTGCTTCGATGTCGAGATTCTTTTCCTCGCGGAGAAGCTTGGTTATCGATACGTGGAAGTCCCTGTGACCTTTTATTATGACGGGGAGCGGTCATCGGTCAGACTCTTTCCTCATTCTCTGTATTACTTGCTTGATTTAGTCAAAATTCGCCTCAACAATATCCTGGGACGTTACCGTGTTGGGAAAGACAAGTAGTATGTCTGAAACAGATATCGTATTTGTCAATCCTCCCATCAGCTTGACAGAAAGATACGGGAAACTCTCGTCAAGCGGGAGTTTGGCACCGC
>JAQBAU010000239.1:0-5990 GCA_032126655.1 Desulfobacterales bacterium | reverse complement strand
AACGAAGGAAAGAATAGCCTAGCAACTAACTCGGCAAGGTGACAGATTTCGACGGCCCTGCTCTGAGATAACCCATTGCAATGGTATTGATTATTGTTGGTCCTTCGTTTTTTTGGCGGTGGATTTGGGGTGCGACGAAGCGTGAAGTGTGGGTAGCAGACGTGAAGGGTGAGTCAGTACCCGAAGAACCGCAGGCGTATTACATGAACGTCTCGTTAAGACTATCAGCTTTTTGTGGGGTCTACGCCATCAAAGCACTTCAAGCAGAGCTGTTGCCCGGACATTCCCAATGCTGACATGAATGCATCGAGGCTATTGTATTTTACCGAGTCGGCACCAATCTGCTTGGCAATCAGGGCTTCCAGCTCTTTCAGTCGTTCCATAGAAGTGATATCGCCCGTCTTGAAATACTGCCTCGCTGCCAGCTCTTCATAACTGCGGGTGGAGATGCCGAAATCACAGGGATACATCAGGGGTGGACAGGCAATACGCACATGGACCTCCTTGGCCCCTGCCCCCTTCAGGTCACGCACCTTGTAAAGAATCTGCGTGCCCCGGACAATGGAATCATCACACAGGACGACACGCTGGCCTTTGACCGCGTACCCTAAGACAGAGAGCTTGCGTTTCGCCATCTTCTCCCGGGCAACCTGGTTGGACTGTGTGTAGCTCCGATCAGCGTATCTGTTGTACAGAAAAACCTCCTGGTAGCTGACTTTGGATCGTCCATGATAGCCGAGAGCATGGCCGATTCCCGACATGGGCACGGCGGCCACGATGTCTACATCCACGCCCCCTTCCTCGATATCCCGTTGCGCCAGACTTGCGCCCAGTTGGTTCCTCGCTTCCTGGACACACAAACCGTCGATGACAGAATCGAGGCTTGCTGTATAAGCCCACTCAAAGGCGCAGTGCGCTGTGCGGGGCGAATCAAGCTGTTCTAACGTCTGAAACCCTTTGTCGTTGATCAACAGAATCTCTCCCGGCCGGACGTCTCTAACAACTTCCATCTCGAGGTTCTGAATGGCCCTGGATTCTGATGACACAACGTACATGCCGGGGCCCTTACCCAGCATAAGGGGACGAAATCCGTAGATATCCCGGGCCGCATAGATGCCGTCCTTTGTGAGTACGACAAGGGAATAGGCACCCTTTATTTTCTTAGAAAGAGCCCGAATCCCTCCAACCACGTCGTGTTCCTCCATGATGATCTTGGACAGGATCTCTACGTTATAGCCTTGGAGGAACGCCTTGCCGCGGTTCTTCATGTCTGAAATCAGTTCGTCGGCATTCAGGACGTTGCCGCTGAATCCCACGGCAATTTCGCCGAGTTGAGACTGCCATTGTACGGGCTGTCGCTCCCAAAGGCTGACATGCCCGATCCCCCACGTTCCTTTCAGATACTCCAGGTCCGTATTCGTGAACGAGCCGGCAACTTTACCGTAATGTGTAACTTGACGGATACTATCGTTACCACCGTCATAGGTGGCAATGCCGCAGTACTCCTGCCCGCGGTGCTGGAGAAAATCGATCCCGTGGTAGATTTCATTGATGCATTCGGTATCTGAATACACGCCGTAGACACCGCAGTTGTCTTGCACTGATTTCATAGACTCATCCTCATTTCCATTGCGGAGTGCGGAGTATCTTTCGCCTTCTCTTGATTCCGAATTGCGCCTGTCGGCTTGAAAATATTCCCGAGTTCCGCATTTGTCTTATTACCCAAGCTAAAAACCAAAACCTCTTATTTAATATCGGCATGATAACTCTGGAGAGATTTCACGCGCCCCTTCGCTTTTCGGTGCGCAGCGATCCCCCTGGCCGCAGCAATGGCAGCGGCCATTGTGGTGATATACGGCACCTTATGTTTGATCGCTGCTTTACGGATATACGAATCGTCGTGTTTGCTTAGCTTTCCACTCGGGGTGTTGATAACCAGTTGAATTTGATTGTTTTTAATCTCATCAACAATATTGGGGCGCCCCTCATACATCTTGCGGATGAGATCCGATTCGATCCCTTGATCAGCCAGGAACTGATGGGTTCCTGCCGTCGCCTTGATCCTGAACCCGAGCTTATCGAACTGGCTGGCCACCTCCAGAACCCCCGGCCTATCTTTCTCAGCTACTGTAATCAGCACGGTTCCTTCGGAGGGAAGGCACTGTTGTGCGGCTTCCTCCGCCTTGTAAAAGGCCAGGCCAAAGGAGTCGGCCATCCCCAGAACCTCTCCCGTAGATCGCATCTCCGGCCCCAGCAGGGGGTCGACCTCGGGAAACATGTTAAAGGGAAAGACCGCCTCCTTGACACCAAAGTGCGGGATGGCCTTGTGCTTCAAGTCGAGGTCCGCCAGCTTCTTGCCGAGCATGAATTGCGTGGCGATGCGCGCCATCTGGATGTTGCACACTTTGGATACCAACGGGACGGTTCGAGAGGCGCGCGGATTGGCCTCGAGGACATAAACAACGTCGTTGGCTATGGCGTACTGAATATTCATCAGGCCGACAACATTGAGCTCCACAGCGATCTTCTTTGTATACTCATAGATGGTCTCAATATGCCTTTCAGGGATGCTGATAGGTGGAATGACACAGGCAGAGTCTCCTGAATGCACGCCAGCCAACTCAATATGTTCCATCACCGCCGGCACAAAAGCATCCGTGCCGTCTGCAATGGCATCTGCCTCGGCCTCAATGGCATTCTCCAGAAATCTGTCGACCAGAATCGGCCGCTCAGGCGACACATCCACAGCCACAGCCACATAGCGCTTGAGCATCTCTTCATCGTGAACGACCTCCATGCCCCGCCCACCAAGAACATACGAGGGCCTCACCATGAGGGGGTACCCTATCCTTTCGGCTACATCAAGGGCCTCTTCCATGGTGCTTGCCATACCTGATTCGGGCTGTGGGATACCAAGCCTTCGCATCACGTGGCGGAAACGGTCTCGATCCTCTGCCAGATCTATTGTCTCGGGTGAGGTTCCGACGATCTTGACGCCTGCCTCGGCCAGTTCCTTGGCAATATTCAACGGCGTCTGCCCGCCAAACTGCACGATGACGCCTTCCGGTTGCTCCTTCTCGTAGATACTCAACACATCTTCGACTGTAAGCGGTTCAAAGTATAGCTTGTCTGAGGTGTCATAATCCGTGGATACGGTCTCAGGGTTGCAGTTGACCATGATCGACTCGAACCCCTCGTCGCGCAAGGCAAGGGCTGCATGAACACAGCAGTAGTCAAACTCGATCCCCTGTCCAATGCGGTTGGGCCCCCCGCCCAACACCATGATTTTTCGCCTGTCGCTGGTGGGCACTTTGTCAGGGGCATTATAAGTAGAAAAGTAGTAGGCTGCATCTTCCACGCCGCTGACCGGCACGGGATCCCAAGCCTGAACCACGCCCAGAGCAGTGCGTCGCTCCCGAACATCCTTTTCTGGAATGCCCAGGATCTGGGACAAGTACCGGTCCGAAAACCCGTCCTTTTTCGCCTGCACAAAAAGGTCGTCCGGAACAGTCTTTCCCTTGTGTTGCAGAATCTTCTCTTCAAATTCCACAAGCTCCTTCATCTGCTCGATGAACCACGGCTTTATATAGGTCTTCTCATAGAGAGCATCCACGCCGGCACCCTTTCTAAGGGCCTCGTACATGATGAACTGCCGCTCGCTGGAAGGCTCGGCCAGCATCTCCATCAGTTCACCAAGAGACTTCTCGTTGAAGTCCTTGGCAAAACCCAACCCGTAACGGCCGTTCTCAAGGGATCGAATCGACTTCTGGAAAGCCTCCTTGTAATTCTTCCCGATACTCATAACCTCGCCCACAGCCCGCATCTGTGTCCCCAGCTTGTCCTCGGCGTCTTCGAACTTCTCAAAGGCCCACCGGGCGAACTTGACGACTACGTAGTCACCCCACGGCGTGTACTTCTCCAGCGTACCCTCCCGCCAGTAGGGGATTTCATCCAAAGTCATGCCCCCAGCCAACATAGAGGAAATGAGTGCGATGGGGAAGCCCGTGGCCTTGGAAGCGAGAGCAGAGGAGCGGGATGTCCTCGGGTTGATCTCGATAACTACAACGCGCCCGGTCTTTGGATCATGGGCGAACTGGATGTTGGTGCCACCGATGACCTGGATAGCCTCGACAATATCATAAGACCATTTCTGAAGGCGCTTCTGGAGTTCAGGGTCAATGGTGAGCATGGGAGCTGTGCAAAAGGAGTCGCCCGTGTGAACACCCATGGCATCCACATTCTCAATAAAACAAACGGTGATCATTTGGTTCTTGGCGTCACGCACCACCTCAAGCTCTAATTCCTCCCACCCCAGGACTGACTCTTCAACGAGAATCTGACCCACAAGGCTTACCGAGATGCCGCGGCTGGCCACCGTGCGAAGCTCTTCCACGTTGTACACCAGTCCACCACCGGTTCCGCCCATAGAATACGCAGGACGAATAACCACCGGGTAGCCCAGTTCCACGGCGATCTTTTCCGCCTCCTCCACGCTGTATGCCAGAGCACTCTTCGGCAAGTCCAGGCCGAGTTTTGTCATGGTCTCTTTGAAGGCGCTCCGGTCCTCACCCCGCTCGATGGCATCAGCCTGAACGCCAATGATCTGGACACCGTATTCGTCCAGCACCCCCTCACGGTACAGCTCGGAGGAAAGGTTGAGACCGGACTGGCCGCCCAGATTGGGCAGAAGCGCATCCGGGCGTTCCTTTTCGATGATCTCCTTCATGACATGGAAGTTCAGAGGTTCAATATACGTCACATCAGCCATGCCCGGATCCGTCATGATAGTCGCCGGATTAGAGTTGACCAGAACAATTTCGTAACCAAGTTTCCGCAGAGCCTTGCAAGCCTGGGTGCCGGAGTAGTCGAACTCACACGCCTGGCCTATGATGATCGGCCCGGAACTGATAATCATCACTTTCTTAATGTCATCACGTCTTGGCATTTACAATTATCCTTTACGGTCAGGTTCGGATGGCGGGTAATCTTTTCGGTGCCCTACGTAACAGATTGGGTTGTGCTCGTCAACAGGAAGAAAACGGGGTAATTTTGACGTTTCTGAGGAGACGGCAAGCGGGAGAGCTTGGCCCTGCTAATCCATTTCTTCGCACACCCTACATGATAGGAAGGTATTTCTCTATTTCATAACGGCTTACGTGGGTACGATATGAATCCCACTCGATTTTCTTGTTCTCTATGAATTTATTGAAGATATGATCCCCTAAAGTCTCACGGACCAGTTCGCTCTTTTCGCACTCCTTGATCGCCTCGAAAAGGTTCCCCGGAAGGGAGTCAATGCCCGCACTTTCGCGTGCTGATTCATCCATTTCGTAGATATCCTCCTCCACGGGGTCAGGAAGCGGATAGTTTTCCTCAATTCCCCTTAACCCGGCAGCCAGCATAACAGCAAATGCCAGGTATGGATTGCAGGCAGGATCCGGGGACCGAAACTCTATGCGCGTGGCCACTTCCTTGCCGGGCTTATACATGGGAACCCGTATCATTGTTGAGCGGTTGCGCCGGGCCCAAGCGACATAGACCGGGGCCTCATAACCGGGCACAAGGCGTTTGTAGGAGTTGACCCATTGGTTGGTAATGGCCGCCATCTCCCGGGCATGACGCATAATGCCGGCTATGTAGGACTTGCCCTCAACCGAGAGATGATACTGATCGCTTGGCTCGAAGAAGGCATTTTTCTCCCCATTGAAGAGCGACTGATGGGTATGCATCCCGCTCCCGTTCTCGCCAAAAATCGGCTTCGGCATGAACGTGGCATAGAATCCGTTTTTCCTGGCAATCTCCTTGACCACGATTCTGAGGGTCATGGTCTTATCCGCCATCTTCAGGCCTTCGTCATAACGCATGTCAATCTCATGCTGACTTGGAGCGACCTCATGGTGGCTGTATTCTATCTGAATCCCCATATCCTGGAGCGCAAAGATGGTCTCTCTCCGCAAATCGCTCCCCATATCCAATGGCCGCGTGTCGAA
>JAQBAU010000238.1:0-5257 GCA_032126655.1 Desulfobacterales bacterium | reverse complement strand
CCCCCATCTTCACCTTTATGCCTAACGCCTTGGTGCCCAAGGCATTAGACATAAAGCCAAACACGCATGCCTGTGGCAGCTCGACTGGCTCGCCACAGGCAGGCTTTCCCCCTCTCTCAAAGCTTCCTCCTACCTCAAGATCATAACGGACAGGGTGGCGTGCTAAAGAAACCACTGAGTTTATGTCCCGTCTTCACCTGTGCGCCTAACGCCTTGGTTCCCAAGGCCTTAGGCGCTACTGTTCTCAAGCCGCAAGGCGCTACGCCAAACACGCATGCCTGCGGCAGGC
The DNA here is from genome assembly GCA_032126655.1 of Desulfobacterales bacterium. Taxonomy (GTDB): domain Bacteria; phylum Desulfobacterota; class Desulfobacteria; order Desulfobacterales. The sequence continues at coordinate 4,968 of JAQBAU010000238.1, read as the reverse complement.
TTCCTTTCAGCCATTGCATTAACCTTAGGTCAGGCCGGACCAGCGGGGATCGATTGGCCGATGCTTCCATATCCTTGACTGAAATGCCCTTTCCTGGTAGTTTTCGTGCAGATTCCACACAGGTTGATGTTGACCCTTACCAAGAGGGCATTATGGACTGATTACCGAGACCCCGTTTCTCGAAAAGAGAACGGGGTTTTGTATTTAATAAAGGCAGGGAAGAATAGGGGAATGCGCGCACTGTTGCAGTCCAATGAAAGGAGAGAAAAAATGGTAAAAGCACTGAAAGGAAAGGTTACAACCAAAACGGCCAAGAAGAAATCGCCGACAAAGAGAACAACCGCCATGCCGGCGGGCATGAAGAAGGAGTACCTGAAGAGCACCAATGTGTGCAAAGTGACGTTCCAGCTGCCTGAGGTCGCGGCTGTTGACGCAAAGACAGTGCATCTGGTTGGTGATTTCAATAACTGGAGTGTTTACGCGAATCCCATGAAGCGGCTCAAGTCCGGACACTACACCGTTAAGCTTGAACTTGAGCCGGGCAGGGAGTATCAGTTTCGGTATCTCATCGATGAATCCAAATGGGAAAACGACTGGAAGGCCGATAAATATGTTACCAGTCCTTACGGGGACAGCGACAATTCGGTTGTCATCGTCTAGGAGCGTCTATTGTTTTCGTTTAAATGGGCTGAATAGGATCATAGTACGGTTGTTGCAGAGAAAAACCATGATCTCTTGACAAATTTGAAGCGGCATCAGCATGGGAGACAACGGCAATCAAAAAGAAACAGAAAGCCCACTGGCAGGATGAATCGGACGCACTGAAGAGATCCCTGTTTCGACATATCATCTTTACCCTCGGCAGCGATCACAAGACCACGGACAAACTCAGTTACTTCAGAGGACTGGCATATTCTATCCGGGATCGTCTCATCGAAGGGTGGATCAAAACCCAGCGTTCGTACTACGACAACCGGACCAAACGGGTCTATTATCTCTCCATGGAGTTCATGCCGGGACGCTTTTTGATGAACAACCTGGTTAACCTGCAAATGGACCGGATCGCCCGCCAGACGCTCGAAGACCTCGGGTATTCCCTGGAAGAAATCGAGGCCCTGGAATGGGAGCCGGGGCTTGGAAGCGGGGGGTTGGGCAGACTGGCCTCCTGCTACCTGGATTCCCTGGCCACGCTTAAGATCAGTGCTTACGGCTACGGCATTCGTTATCACTACGGCATATTCTACCAGACCATTCGCGACGGCTACCAGGTGGAACAGGCGGATAATTGGCTCCGCATCGGCAGCCCTTGGGAGTTCGAGCGCCCGCAGCACCTCTATCCGGTCCATTTTTACGGCCGGGTCAACGGGCGGCAGGACGCAAACGGCACGCTGCGACACGACTGGTTGGACACCGAAGTTGTCATGGCCATGGGTTGCGACACCCTCCTCCCGGGATATGGAAACGACCATGTCATCAATATGCGTCTCTGGGCAGCCAAGTCCAGCCGGGAATTGAATCTGGCTTCCTTCAATGTCGGAGACTACGTCGGCGCGGTCGAGCAAAAGGTGAAAAGCGAAAACATTTCCATGGTGCTTTATCCCAACGACCACGAGCCTCAAGGCAAGGAACTCCGGCTGAGGCAGCAGTATTTCTTTGTCTCGGCCACGCTTCAAGACATCATGCGCCGTTACAAGAAACAGTACGATTCTTTCAAGAGCTTTCCGAAAAAGGTCGCAATCCACCTGAACGAAACGCATCCCGCCATTGCCGTTCCGGAACTCATGCGCCTCCTGGTCGACCAGGAGGGTATAGACTGGGATGAGGCATGGGACATTTGCGTCAAGACTTTCGCCTACACCAACCACACCATCCTTTCCGAGGCTCTGGAGAAATGGTCCGCGGATTTGTTGGGCAAGGTGCTGCCCCGTCACTTGCAGATCGTCTATGAAATCAACCGGCGCTTTCTCGAGTGCGTCGCCGATCGCTATCCGGGCGATTCAGACCGCCTGCGGCGCATGTCCCTGATCGAGGAGAACACGGTGCGCCAGGTGCGCATGGCCCACGTAGCAGTCGTCGGGAGCCATGCCGTGAACGGGGTGTCGGAGCTCCACAGCAACATCCTCAGGAACGACGTCTTCCGCGATTTTCATGACATGTTCCCAGAACGGTTCTGCAACAAAACGAACGGTATCACGCCCAGGCGGTGGCTGGTTGCAATCAACCCCGGCCTGTCCGAACTGATCACGGAAAAGATCGGTCAGGGATGGGTCACCGATCTCGGCAGGCTGACGGCCCTCATTCCTCTCTCAAACGATCCGGACTTCAGGTTGCGGTGGGCGAAGGTCAAACTGGAAAACAAACAGAGGCTGGCGGACTATATCAGACAGAAGAACAGCATTTCCGTATCCGTAGACAGCCTGTTTGATATCCAGGTCAAACGGATCCATGAGTACAAACGCCAGCTTCTGAATGTCCTGCACGTCATCACGCTCTATAACCGCATCCGGGAAAACCAGGCGGCGATAGTCTTGCCCAGAACAGTGATCTTCGGCGGCAAAGCCGCCCCTGGTTATTGGATGGCCAAACTCGTTATCAAGCTGATAAATTCTGTGGCCGAGATCATTAACGCCGATCCGCATGCCACAGACAAACTCAAGGTGATTTTCCTTTCTAATTTCTCCGTTTCCTTGGCTGAAAAAATCGTTCCGGCCGCCGACATCTCTGAACAAATTTCCGCTCCTGGAACCGAGGCATCGGGCACCGGGAACATGAAATTCACGCTAAACGGTGGCTTGCTTATCGGGACATACGACGGTGCCAACATTGAAATCATGAAGGAAGTGGGGGAAGAAAACTCGTTTCTCTTCGGCCTGACGGTAGACCAGGTGAAGGCCCTGAAAGATCAGGGCTATGATCCGAAAACGTATTATGAGAAAAATCAGGAACTCAAAAAAGCGCTGGACATGATCGCTTCCGGATATTTTTCTCCGGGCACGCCGGAACTCTTTAGAGATGTCGTCGCATCCTTACTGCACGGCGGCGATCCATACATGGTACTGGCAGATTACCAGGCTTACGTTGAATGCCAGGAAGCGGTTTCCCGGCTCTATCTTGATCAGGCCGAATGGACCCGGCGTTCAATTCTGTGTACTGCCAACATGGGCAAATTCTCCAGCGACCGGGCGGTCATGGAATATGCTAGGGAGATCTGGAATGTAGGCCCGGTCGGGGAAAAAGGGGGACGCACATAAGTTTATCAGATACTGGCCATCGAAAGATACGACCCCCCTATCTCCCACCAAGAGGGCATTATGGAGTGATTACCGAGACCCCGTTTCTTGAGAAGAGAACGGGATTTTGTGTTTGAGAGAAGAGGTTACGACATGTTTTCGATTGGAGACATTATTGACCTGGCTGTCCAGATAGAAAAAAATGCAGAAAACCTTTTTCGAGACGCTGCAACAAAAGCTACCAATCTGTCACTGGTTTCAATGCTGCATCGGTTGGTTGATGAGGAAATCAAGCACGCTGAATGGTTCTCTGAGTTGAAGCAAAAAGTTCAGAAGACCGTGGAGGATCCCAGACTTGAGGAAATGGGCAAGGCTATTCTCCTGGGTTCTTTGGGGGATCAGACGTTTTCGCTCAAGGATGTTGACTTCTCCAGCTTAGACCAGGTTGAGACCCTCCTCAAGCGGGTCATTGAATATGAAAACGACACGATTCTTTTCTACGAAATGATCAGGTCGTTTGTCGAGGGCCAGGGAATCGAGGGGCATCTTGACGCAATCATAGAAGAAGAAGAAAGCCACGTCCGGCTCCTGCAGGAGTTCCTGGATGGGGAGAGTGAACGGGACTTAACTAACGGGAAAAGCTAAGAACTAATTAGCCGCAGACCCGCCGTCGCCCCTTCGACTTCGCTCAGGACAGGCAAGGCTGTGGCGGGCAGGCACACGCAGACAAAGAGATATCTCTCACAGAGCTCACAGAGACCACAGAGATTGTTTCACCGCAGAGACGCCGATGTACGCAGAGGTTCAATTGAGTTTGTCTCCCGTCTTCACCTATGCGCCTAACGCCATGGTTCCCAAGGCATTAGGCGCAGAGCTAAACACGCATGCCTGCGGCAGCTCGACAAGCTCGCCACAGGCAGGCTTCCGCCATCTCTCAAAGCTTCCCCCTATCTCAAGACTGCGACGGACAGGATAGCACAGCACTAATCACAGCGTTTGTTCCGAGTTTTTGACGAGTTTATCTCCCGTCTTCACCTGTGCACCTAACGCCATGGTTCCCAAGGCCTTAGGCGCAGAGCCAAACACGCATCCCTTCGGGAACCTCAGGACAGGCCCTGCGGCAGCTCGACCCTTCGGCAGTTCGACCACGCGACCAGCTCAGGACAAGCAAGCTCACTGCAGGCAAGCTCAGGGTAAACAGGCTCGCCACAGGCAGGCCCCCCCTTACCCCTCAGAATCCTTGACCAAAACGCCCTTTCTTGGTAATATTCATGGAAATTTTGTGCACAGGGCTGTGGCCCCTTGCTAAGAGGGCATTATGGATTGACCATTGGAGCTGCGTTTCTCACAAAGAGAGCGGGGTTTTGAGGTTTGTGACGGAGAGTTTCAACATTGGTATAGGTACTTAGTGAGGATGACGCATGAGATACATACTTGCTATACTTCTACCTCCTGTAGCCGTATTAATATGCGGAAAACCAGGGCAGGCACTCTTCAATCTTCTTCTGACCCTGTTGTTGTGGATACCGGGTATCATACACGCATTGTTTGTTGTAAATAGCTATTTGGCTGACCAACGAGCACAGCGAATAACAGAGGCAATAGAACAGTCTGGGAAGTAGTGAAAATGGGGGACGGCCACTGGATTATTGGTTAATTTTCCCCAATACAGTTCAATTACTTTATAGAGGAGGATATAAATGACAAAACCAAGGGACACCAAGAAATCCGTTAAAAA
>JAQBAU010000237.1:0-4943 GCA_032126655.1 Desulfobacterales bacterium | reverse complement strand
AACGCCTTGAAAACAGTATGGCCCTTCGGGTCTGCCGATTTCACCGGATCTTCTTTGTTGGTGGGCACTTGAAGTACCTTAGTACGTCGGCGCACCCACCGCCGCGAATCTCCGGCAAACTTGACAGACGGTGGATCAGGGATCTTCGGCCCCAGTTTCAATTAACGTGGGCGTTTGCTATAGTAAATTCTTCTGTTTTCGGTTTCTTCCAGCTTGGTGCCTTTATCTTATGGATGATCGACAGTTTCGTCAACTTCTTAGTCAGTTCGGCTTTTCCTGGGATGGTTACCGCAAGGTAAGGCGGGGCGTCAAGAAGCGTGTGACGCGCCATATGCAGCAGATGGATTGCCGAACCATGCAGGCCTATTTATCGCTCCTGAATCAAAACAAAGAGGCGAAGAAACATTTTAACTGCCTCATGACTGTCTCCATCAGTCGTTTTTTTCGCGACCGGCAACTCTGGGATGTTCTGGAGACCGAGATACTGCCTGGGCTCATTCAGGAAGACCATAACAGGGTGAAGGTCTGGTCGGCCGGTTGTGCCTGTGGAGAAGAGGCATATAGTCTGCGAATCCTGTGGGAGACGATAGGCCAGCGTTATCATAGTCTCCCCGAACTGGAATTACTGGCTACTGACATGAATCCGTCTTATCTCGACAAAGCTCGCACCGGCCTCTATTCGCGGAGCAGTTTGAGAGAACTGCCTGAGGCAGTAGTAGCCCGGTTTTTTCTGTCTGTACGGGAGGAAAAGAGCTATAAGGTGAGTGAACGCTTGAAGGAAGGAATCATCTGGCGTGGTTATGACCTGTTGTTCGATTTCCCCGAGACCAAGTTTCACCTGGTCTTCCTGAGAAACAGCCTGCTGACCTACTATGAGGATGAGCTGGAGATTCCTGCGTTTCGGAAGGTGATCAACAGCATGGCTCAAGACGGACTGCTGGTTATTGGATCCCATGAAAAAATACCGCCTGGGAACTGGGGGATTGTGCCCACCGGCCTACATCCTTGCATTTATCGTTTTGAAGAATCTCTCACCACAGAGGCACGGAGGACACGGAGGAAATGATTTTTCTGTTTGTCGGGAGACGACGACAAACAGAAAAGGCTTCAGCCCCTGCGGGGCGACTCATAGTGTGAGGGGCCAGGGGTTCGTCAAGGGAGAAGGGGTATTGTAATATGACGGAACGTGATCGCAAAAACATATTTGTAACTGGTCCACCTCGGTGTGGCAAATCGACTCTGATGGAAAAGCTCATTGCGCGCATTGAAAAACCAACCATAGGCTTCTTCACACGGCAGATAACAGAGAACGGACAGAGGGTCGGATTTTCCGTCACAACGCTTGATGGAAAAGAGGGGGTACTTGCCCACGTGAACATGAAAGGACGATTCAGGGTGGGCAAATACACCGTGAACCTCCTTGACATCGATCAGATTGCTGTTCCGTCCATGCTGCCTTCCACGCCGGATGACGTTGTGGTGGTTGATGAAGTCGGCAAAATGGAGTGTTTTTCACCGATATTCAAACAGGTCCTGATGAAGCTCCTGGATTCAGACCATCAGGTCATCGGATCCATCGCACAAAAAGGGGACAAGTTTATCCAGGAAATCAAAGCACGGGATGACGTTTTGCTCTTTAACGTATCTGCAGAAAACAGGGACACTCCCGAGCTGTTTTCTCAACTGCTGGCGGCTCTTGGTTAACTCCTGCCGAGTTCTGGTATTGAAGTAAAACCTCCATTGTTTGGCAGAGTTGTTAGTGACTCTTGTTGACAAACCCTTAGTTCATGGTAAAAGATCGAAAAATCCATAGACCTTGAAGGATCGTACTTCGCATGAATACGTCAGCTCAAAGAACCGGTGTTGAAGGATATCTTGTAGGCATCCTCGAACGCTCCAACAGACTCTCCAACTATGCCCAGTCGAGAGGGTGGGGCTTTATCCTGACGTGGGCGCACAGAATCGCAGGGCTCATGTTGGTTCTCTACATGCTTTTTCATGTTTACACGCTTTCGGGGCTTCACGAACCTGAGGTGTTTGCCTCAAAAATGAAATTCCTTCAGAACTTTGCTTTTAGCCTTCTTGAATGGGCGCTGGCCGTTCCGGTCATTTTTCATGCGTTGAATGGTACCCGGCTGATCCTTTATGAGGCCTTTCGCGTGAGACAGGATGCCGTCATGATTCGCTGGGTCTTTGTACTGAGCAGCATCTACGTCCTGGCATTAGGGTTTTTGATGATGATGGGCGATCAAGAGGTGTCAATCGCTTTCTTCTGGCTCACGGTGGCTGTAGCCGGCGCTATTTCAAGTACGCTTGTGTACAAGAAAGTGTGGTACACGCAGAATGCCGTGTTGTGGAAGCTTCAAAGGGTGTCCGGGGCATTGCTTCTCCCTTTAGTGTCCGGCCACATGTTTTTCATGCACCTGAACTACCAGGTCGGCCATGACGTGAATACCATACTGGCAAGGATCTCTGCTCCTGGCATGAAAGCCCTGGATGTTGTCTTTGTAATCACCGTCTTCTTCCACGCTGGCTTCGGACTTTCCACGATTATTAGCGATTATGTGGAGGACAGGCTCTTAAGAAACGGGCTTCAGCTGGTGACAAGTTTTGTCATGGCTGTCTTTGCCTACGGTGGGGCAAAGCTCGTTCTGACTATTTAGGCGTCTGGAGATCGTGTTCTGGCGTCGTCTCCTTTAAGCAGCGCCTTTGGACATGAAATTCAGATACTGGATACTGGATGCTTGATACTGGATATTTCATTGATGCATTGATGCAATGATGCATCAAAAAGCCAATCGTTTATCCAGTATCCAGAATCCGGCATCCGTCCATACAGAGATGTGATGTATTAAATCACCTGCGGAATTGATAACCAGGCGGTTGCTTTCTGAAAGACTACGGAGGATAGAAGGTTGGGAAACAGACTCCAAATCGATTCAGTGCTCAGGGCTGATGTTCTTGTGATCGGGGCTGGAGGGGCCGGTCTCCGATGCGCTGCGGAAATATGTGAGCGCCGTCCGGGAACGAACATCGTTGTTGTGACCAAGGTGTTCAGCCCGCAGAAGTCTCATACCGCAGCAGCCCAGGGCGGCATGGCGGCAGTTGATCCGAAAGATCCCGTAGACAAAATCATCTACCATATGTTCGACACCTGGAAGGGCTCGGACTGCTCGGCAGATCAGAATATCATCAAGAAGGTTTGCGAGTCTGCCTGGGAGCAAATTGTCTGGCTGGAAAAACACGGCATGCATTTCAGTCGCACAGAAGAAGGACGAATTGCCAAGCGGCCCTTTGGTGGCCATATGCTTAATTTTGGCGAGGTCAAGGCGTTTCGTGCATCCTATGAGGCAGATCGCACCGGCAAGGGGATCATGGATACGGTTTGGGGTGAATCGCTGAAGCATGGGGTTGTGTCCCTGAATCAGAGTTTGGCTACAGAGTTGTTGTTCAGGAATGGCTGTTGTACAGGGGCTATTGTTTTCATGGAACAAAACGGGAAGTTTGTGGGTGTCCTTGCCAAGGCCACGGTTATGGCTACGGGTGGAAAAACCCGCATGTATCAAGTGACCAGCAACTGCCGCCAGAACACGGGGGATGGGCTGGCCATGATTTTGCAGGCCGGGCTTCCGGTCATGGATTTGGAGGCCGTGCAGTTCCACCCGACCGGGATTGTCGGCCCCGGCATTCTTGCCAGCGAGGCGCTGCGTGGGGAAGGCGCCGTTTTGCGAAACAAGGATGAGGAACGGTTTATGGAGCGGTATGCTCCCACGGCCAAGGATCTGGCGCCCAGGGACCTCGTTTCCCGCTGCATCATGACCGAAATCCGTGAAGGGAGGGGACTCATTCATCCGGACCACAAACTTCCCCATGTCTGGCTGGACCTCAGGCACCTCCCGGATCATGTGCATAAAACCAGGATTCAAGAAGTCTCCGGTTTTTTCACCAAGTTCGTTGGCGTTCAGCCCCAGAAAGAGCTGTGTCCGGTCGCTCCTACCGCCCATTATCAAATGGGCGGGGCACCGACGAACGAATTCGGAGAAGTCCAACAAGACCCGGAACAGATTGTCCCAGGGCTATATGCCTGCGGCGAGTTTGCTGCAGCGAGCCTGCACGGTCACAATCGTCTGGGAACGAACTCGCTGCTGGAGTTGATCACGATGGGCAAGGTTGTTGGAGAAAGGGTGGCGGCCTATCTTGACGATGCGGAGGATCCTGGAAGTGTCCCTCAAGACGGGGGCCAACACGTCTTTGGGCGGTTCTCGCGCTATCTTGAGGTCCAAGGGGGTGAGCGTCATGCAGATATTCGTCATGCCCTCCGCGTCCTAATGACGGACAAAGTTGGCGTGTTCCGAACCGAAGATGGTCTCACAGAGGCGATCGAAGAGCTCAAAGCACTCAAGGAGCGGGCTATGCGAATGGAACTATCCAGCAAGTCGCTCGTCATGAATCAGGAGCTCCTTCAGTTCTTCGAGCTAGATCACCTTCTGGACGTATCAATAGTGATCGCCCACGGTGCCTTGCACAGAAGGGAGTCGAGGGGGGGGCACAATCGTGAAGACTATCCGGAGAGAAGCCCTGAATTTCAGTACCACACCCTGGCTCATATGACCGAATACGGGAAAGTTACGCTAGGCAGGCGAACGATTGATATGAGTATCTATGATGCTGGGGGAGAGCATCGTGAGAAGTTTGGCATCATTGAAAGACAATACTGAGGAAGGCGCAAGGCATAAGGCGTAAGGCGCAAGGATTGTTTTTTCTTGTAGGTATCAGCCCTGAGCCCTGCGCCTTGCACCGGTCTGTCATTGGCTCTTGATTTCCAAAACCTGTATCAAACAGGAATCGGTTAACATGTTCACTCGGGAAAGAATACATGTCTCAAGAATATGAAATTACCTTGATCGTTAGCCGCTATGATCCTGACCGGCAGCGGTCATGGG
>JAQBAU010000236.1:0-5121 GCA_032126655.1 Desulfobacterales bacterium | reverse complement strand
AACGCCTTGAAAACAGTATGGCCCTTCGGGTCTGCCGATTTCACCGGATCTTCTTTGTTGGTGGGCACTTGAAGTACCTTAGTACGTCGGCGCACCCACCGCCGCGAATCTCCGGCAAACTTGACAGACGGTGGATCAGGGCCATGCGGGTCTATTGACGCTCAAACCGCGTTCTGATATGAATTTTTCGTGTCTGTTCCCGGTCTTCATGGAGAAACTGAACGCTTACAACCTTTATCAGGAGGTGGCTACATGGAAGTCTATCTCATGCAACACGGTCCGGCGCTTCCCAAGGAGCAGGATCCTGAAGAGGGCCTTGGTCCAGAGGGCCAGGAGAGAATCCACGCCAGTGGGCAGGCCCTTAAGAAGATGGGAGTCAGCTTTGACGCCATCTTGTGCAGCCCCAAGAAACGTTCCCATCAGACAGCTGCCATTGTTGCTGAGGAGGTAGGGTTTCCACCAGACAAGATTGTCGAGACGAAGAACGTCAGGGCAATGGCTCCGCCCGATGAGACAATTCAAACTTTGTCCGAACTCTCAGGAGCTGATCGGGTTCTCATTGCCGGGCACCTGCCGTCTGTCGCTGAGGTCGCCTCCTTCATGCTCACAGAAGGCTCCAAGGCTTCTGTACAGTTTGAGATGGGCGGGTGCTGCTGCATCGACGTAGGCGAGCTGCCCACTCATTCGGGACGCCTTCGATGGTATTTGACGCCTGAGCAGCTAAAGCTGATCGCCACCTAAATGCCCCTCACAACTTCCGGCAAACACAAGCTCGCCTATCGGCTGAAGCAAGACGGACCGGAGAGTTTTGTCTTTGTCCACGGCCTGGGCGCCTCTAAGAACTCCTTTGACCGCTGCTTTGAGATGGAGGGGTTCGAAAAGTATACAGTAGCGACAATAGACCTGCCGGGTTGCGGCGAGAGCAGTCGGCCGGATGACTTCTCATACACCATGAACGATCAGGCTAACCTTGTCCTGGAATTGATCAAAAGCCTGGGGCTGACTCGTATCATCCTTGTAGGACACAGCATGGGAGGGGTTATTTGTCTTTACCTGGCCGAGGCTCTAGGCACACAGGTTGAGGCATTTTTCAATCTTGAAGGGAACCTTAGCCGAGAGGATTGCATGTTTAGCAGCAAGGTCGCCTCCAGCAGTTGGGCAGACTTTGAAAACAAAGGCTTTCAGGAATTCAAAGACGCTCTCAAAGAATCCACACGAGAGACTGACTCGCCAGGTCTCAAGAATTACTATGAGAACATCTTAAGAGCCCACCCCAGAGCCCTTTACCTGAGTTCTGTATCGCTGGTTAAAGAGAGTTGTGGGGGGGATCTCAACCAGCAGTTCCTGGATTTGCCCACAGAGAAGTGGTATGTGTTTGGCGAGAAGTCGATCAATCGTATGAATATGAGTTTCTTGAATGAGCATAACATCCCATATTTCGTCGTCCCTGAGAGTGGTCATTTCATGATGGATGACCAACCGGACCTCTTTTACGAACTGCTTTTCAATTGCTTGAAACAACACAAATGACTGAGGGTCTTCTGTGAAAAGATCGATCAGGAAGGGCCTGGGTTTTGGATTGAACTCTGGTGTCATTACGACACTCGGCATGATGGTCGGGTTGAATGCCAGCACCCAGTCAAGGCTGGCGGTCATTGGGGGCATTATTGCCATTGCCATTGCTGATGCCTTTTCTGATGCGGTGGGTATCCATATCTCAGAAGAGGCCGAGCACAGGCATAGTGAAAGAGAAATCTGGGAGGCCACACTCTCAACACTGGTTTCCAAGTTCTTTATCGCATTGACCTTCGTGATGCCTGTCCTTGTGTTTGAACTCCCTGTGGCTATTGCGGTGAGCGTCGGCTGGGGACTCGGTCTGGTCATAATATTCAGTTATTTCCTAGCCGTCCGACAGGGTGCAAGACCTTTGACGGTGCTACTCGAGCATGTAACAATTGTGGTCCTGGTGATCATCATTACCCACTTCGTGGGAAAATGGGTGGGTAAGTTTTGTTATTGATGAGAACAAAAAAGCGTGAGGTGCAAGATGAGCAAACCCGTTTATCCTAACCTCTTCAAACCACTGAAGGTCGATGGGTTAAGGTTGAAGAACCGCATTACCATGGCCCCGCTATACCTGGGGTATGCGGCCCCTGGAGGGACAGTCTCTCCACTCATGCTCTCCCACTATAAACTCATGGCCCAAAGCGGAGCCGCTTTGATTGTAGTGGAAAATACCAGTATCACACCTGGCGGAAGCGGGTCGCCCAGAACGATTCGCTGTGACCACAACCGCTACCTGAAAGGCCTCAAAAAGCTGGCCCAAACGATCAAGGGTGAAAAAGCCCTTGCCAGTCTTCAAATAAATCACGCGGGCCGTTTTGCCCATGTGGCCGAGCCAGTGAGTGCATCAGCCGTCCCAGCCTTTGGCCGGGCACCTCGTCCCCTCACCAGGGGGGAGATAAAAACCGTCAGAAAACAGTTTGCCAGGGCCGCCTCGAGGGTGCAAAAGGCCGGATTCGATGCGGTGGAGCTGCACGGAGGGACCGGATACCTTCTGGCACAGTTCGCGTCACCATGGACCAACAGGCGCACAGATGTCTATGGAGGCCCCATTGAAAAGAGGATCCGTTTCCCCGTGGAGGTGCTGAAAGAGGTTAAGAACCTTGTTGGGGATTTTCCGGTGGGATATCGCTTCCTGGCCGAGGAATGGCTTCCGGATGGACTTCGCGTGGAGGAGTCAAAGGTGCTTGCAAGGGCTTTGGAGGAAAACGGCGTTGCCTACATATCGGTTATGGGAGGCACCTATGAGTCATTCTTTGCACCGGAAGTCATCAAAAACTCACGCAAGCCCGGCTACATGGTCTCTCTGGCAAAGGCCATTAAGGAAGAAGTTGAAGTCCCAGTGATAACGGCCGGCCGAATCTCTACACCAGCACTGGCTGAATCTATTCTTAAAGAAAAGAAAGCGGACCTCATAGGGCTGGCACGCATGCTCTGGGTGGATCCGGACTGGCCTCGCAAGGCCCGTGAAGGCCGTGACGGGTCGATCATCAAATGCAGTCCAAAATGCGATGCCTGTTTGCAGTTTGTGATGCAAGGAAAGCCTGCGTTTTGTCCACGTTGGAAAAAAGAAAAGCGCGCCGAATATAAGGCCTTATTCCGGTAAGAGCCTTTCTCTTTTCATTCACTAGTCAAGAAATCAGGCCTGATAGCGGATCCTGGAACCATGATTTTCCCATCACCACCCTGATAGGTGGGGAAATTGGGCCACAGGTACCCTGACTGTGTCATTCGCGGTCCGTTCCCAAAATGCTAAATTGGATCAAAAGACAACTGGACAAGCTCGACAGCCCCAACCTGGACTGGGTTCAGGTCGAGGTGACAACGCACTGCAACGGATTGTGCATCTACTGTCCTCACACCCTCATTCACAACGGTTGGACAAATAGACATATGTCCATAGAACTCTTCAATGCGCTTGTCCCCTTTCTGAAACACACGGACTTGGTCTATCTGCAGGGTTGGGGAGAACCCCTTCTTAACCCCCACTTCTTTGAGATGGTCCGAATATGTAAGGGTCAAGGGAAACGCGTCGGGTTTACCACAAATGGGATGCTTCTGACCGACGACACGATTAAAAGGTTGGTTGACCTGCAGCTGGACATTGTGGCAGTCAGCCTTGCCGGGACGACCGCTACGACCCACAACCAGATCAGGAAAGGAACCAATCTTGATCTGGTGATCTCTAACCTTGAACGATTTGGCACAATCAAGGCCGAGAAGAACTCTCAGCCCCCTGCCGTGCACCTCGCCTATCTCATGCTCCAGTCGAATTTCCATGAGCTGAAAGAAATTCTCCCCCTTGCAAGAAGGGTGGAAGCAAAACAGGTGGTAGCAAGCAATTTGGCTTTGATTGCTGATCCAAGCCTGACAGATGAAGCCCTTTTCCATGACACAGAAGGAATGGACGAATATCGGAACGCATTGGATAAGATTAGGGAAAACGCATCCCCTGAAAACATCATCTTTGACTATCACGGCCCCAACCTTGACGCTGATTCCCTCTGCTGTCGTGAAAACGTCCAACGCGCATGTGTCATCACAGTGGGAGGCGAAGTCGTACCATGCGTCTTTACCAATCCAGCCCTTTCTTCACATTACTTTTTCCAAGGCGAATCCCTTCTCCCGAGTAGCATGTCTTTTGGGAACGTACGCGATGAAAGCCTAACGCACATATGGAACAAGCACGAATATGCCGCTTTCAGAGAACTCTTCGACCCTGAGACTACGAAGAAACCCGAGCGGATTCGGCAGGCAATGCCCCAGTGCTGTGTTAAATGTTATAAGCGGTTGGGAGCATAAGGACGGGACTGAAGAGACGGCGGGTCTACGTCAGGACCATTCATGATTCCCCCCTTTTGCAAGGGGGTGTATGCAAAATTCCAATTTGCGAAGGGGGGATTGTCGAACAACCTACCTAAGGCGGAAGAATTTTCGAGATAGAGAGTTAGTTCAGGGCGAATGACGGGAGTGGGTGGATAAAGGATATAGCCGTGATTGAATTGACTGTGACCCATGACGGGAAGCACTGGATCGCCAAAAACGACGACCTGCACGTGCAGGCGCCGACACTGGTGGAACTGGACAGTAAAATGAAAAGGCTACTGAAAGAGAAAGGCTATTTAAAAAAGGGTGAAAAGCTTGAAGTATTCATGGCCTGTGACAGATCCATCATCCCCCAGTGGATGCGCCAGTACAGTCACCACTATTTCAATCGCATTGTAGAATTGGGAGAATAATACAAAGGGCTGCGCATCTGCGTTGGGAATGCGCAGCCACGAATGAGTAATATTCGGCTATTTAGCCGCAGGTGGCATCATGCCGTGGTGGAATAGCCAGGCGACAAAAAATCCAATCGGGAGCACTATGACGACCAGAATGAACCCATAAGCTGCGGTCAGTCTTCCAAGCCCTTCCCTTGCCAGCTCCCTGAAATCCGTAACAATACCGATGCTCGTGAACGTCAGCATAAAGAAGAACTTCCTCAGGGAGCCTTCAATCGGGCTTATGCCAAACTTGAGGTTTTCGAATGAGAGCACGTCGGCCAGGCCAAGACCC
>JAQBAU010000235.1:0-13225 GCA_032126655.1 Desulfobacterales bacterium | reverse complement strand
ATAAACACTGGTTCAGATGTTTTGATGTGCCAATTGCGCTTGCGCTCTGTCCGAAAATTGTGTGAGGAGTTCCTGAGAAGAAAATGGGAAAGCACGACGAGTCATCGTTAGGCAAGAACTTCCGTTCAGCGGAAAAGAGACTCACCAAAGGACTTATTAAATGGAGGCTCAAGCGCATTGGTTTGCCGACCCCTGATGAAGAGACCATGGATAAAGGTTCAGAGCGAATCGTTGATGAGGCGCATAAGATCATGAAAAGACGTGCCAAGAGTATCCTTGAAGAGCTTAAACAAACCAAGCAAGAGTTTCTGAAAGCTTACCGAGATGAAGAGAAAAAGGAGAAAGAATAGAGGACGAATCGTAGAAGGAATGGACGAGGGGGGCGTCCGCCTTGGCACTAAATCTTTACCAGCTCGCGTCCTGAAAGAAGGCGAGACATTATTCTTGGTTCCGGCTTGTCGGGCTTAGGCTTAGATAGGATCGAAACGCTTGCACTTTCTTGGGTCCAACGCCGTTGACGGCTCTCAGGTCGTTCCATCTTTTGAAGGGACCGTGGGATTCCCTGAATTCGACAATCCGTCGTGCAAGACTGTGGCTGATTCCCGGAATAATGGCAAGAGCCTCAGCACCGGCTTGATTCAACGGAATAGGAATCCCGAGGACGAACTTCTTTCCTGGATCTATCGGCGAGATGGTGACTCGGCCGGATTCCCCTTCTGATGTCCGGATCTCTACTCGGGTTCCTGTTTCGAGGAAGGTGTTCATCTGGCCCAGCGGGGCGTAATCTCTGTTCATTGGTCCACCAGCCCTTTGGAGGGCATCGTTTCCCGTCGGAGGCGCGTCGAATGAGTAAATCCCGGGGAGTTTCACCGCACCCGCTACTTCAATAATCCATTGAGGGCAGGATTGGGTCGTTAGGTTGCTGGAAGAGGGGTACGGCTTTGACCAGACCGGATGAAACGGCCGAAACAGGTTGATGCAGAAAATCGCCAGTCCCAGAAGAAGTAATACGACTTGTTGTTCCTTACTAAAACCCATCACTGGTCTGTGGTATCTGTTAATGACCTTGTCGGCCAGAAGCCATTTCAAAACCCCATCTAACGCCCGACAACTACTAACTGCTCAAGCACTACACACCAGCATCTAATCCAAAAATGCGATGAAGAATTCGCACTGCCTGTTCTGTATGTTTTTCTTCAATGATACACGAAATCTTTATTTCCGAAGTGCTGATCATGATAATGTTTATTTTCTCTTCCGCCAGAGCGGTAAACATCTGGGCCGCAACGCCTGAATGACTACGCATACCAACACCGATTACAGACACCTTGGCGATGTTCTCGTCACCCAGGACCTCTTCGGCTCCAATGGCCTTGGCCACCTCTTTCTGAATTGAAACGGCTTTTTGGTAGTCTGCCTTTGGCACGGTGAAGGTCAGGTCTGTGAGGCCACTCTTCCTGGTATTCTGAATGATCATATCCACTACGATGCCAGCCTCTGCAACGGGGGCAAATATTCGGGAAGCAATGCCCGGCCTGTCCGGAACGTTGGTAACGGTAATTCGTGCCTCGTCCCTACTGTAGGCAACACTCGAGACCAGGAGTCGCTCCATGTCCTTTTCTTCATCAACAACCATGGTTCCTTCCTCCTCCGTGAAAGACGACCTGACTTGAAGGGGCACACGAAACTTCTTGGCAAATTCTACTGCGCGAATCTGCAAGACCTTGGCACCCAGACTCGCCATCTCCAGCATTTCGTCGTACGATACTCTGTCAAGCTTCTTGGCTTTGTCACAAAGATTCGGATCTGTTGTATAAACGCCGTCCACATCCGTATAGATCTCGCACATATCAGCCTTGAGGGCTGCCGCTATCGCCACAGCCGACGTGTCAGAACCTCCTCTGCCAAGGGTCGTGATGTTACCTTCTTGATCCCGCCCCTGAAACCCGGCAACCACTGCGACTTTTCTTTGATTGAGCAAAGTTTGAATACGATCCACGTTTATTCCCGAAATACGAGCTCGCCCAAAAGCCTTATTGGTCATGATGTTGGCCTGAAAACCAAGTAGTGATATGGCTGGACAACCAAGGGATTCTAACATGATGCAAAACAGAGACACGGTGGTCTGTTCACCGGTGGCGAGCAGCACATCAAGCTCCCGACTGTTCGGGTCGCCGGTGATCTCGTGAGCCATTTGTATGAGACGATTTGTCACCCCGGCCATCGCAGACAGTACCACGACGACATCATTGCCGGCGTCATACACTCTGATGACCTTTTCAGCCACACTCCTGATGCGATTTATATCGGCAACCGAAGTGCCTCCGTATTTCTGTACGATCAGTGCCATTGTTCCAATTCGGGAATCTTCTCAAGCCGTCAGACGCAATGGGGGGATGTTTTCAAGCCGCCAGGCGCAATGCGGTGATGTTTTGCGCCAGGGTTGCGCCTGACGGCTTGAAAAGAGGCACTTCGTGCCAAGCCGCAAGGCGCAATTAAAGAAACTAAAAAGCATAACCAGTATCCAATTATGAATCAAACTCAAGCAAGCATCTTTCTAACAGATCAACCGCGTTTTGTCCAGACGCGGTCAGGTGGAAATCTCGCGTCTGGTCATCGATAATGGAAATCGAGACGAAGAGCCTTTCTTCCGGAAGCACATCACCCATCTTTTCGGCCCACTCAATGACTGTAACGTCATCGGAACTCAACATCTCATCGATGCCAATGTCATCGAGTTCGGCAACATTGTTAATTCTATATAAGTCCATGTGAAAAAGGCGAAGTGATCCGGCGTATTCGTTTACCAGGACATAACTTGGACTTGTCACATACAGGTTCTCGGGCACACGCAAGCCCTTGGCAATTCCCTGGGCCATACACGTCTTGCCACTCCCTAGTTCTCCGCTAAGAGCAATCACCGATCCCTTGGTCACGTGTCTTCCGAGAAGTGCTCCGAAGTGCAGTGTCTCTTCTGGTGAACGGGAAATGATGTGATGTTCTCTGGTGTTCAAAGGACTCTGACAAACGCACTGGGGCAGAAAGGATCGCCGTGCGGAAGCTTTTCCAATTCCCTTATCTGACTTGGAAGAATATTGATGACGTCAGAAGCGAGAAACCCCACGGGACCAATGTCTCGAGCAAGGGCGTCGGCCGCACAACCGTGCAAATAGACTCCGGCATTGACAGCTTCTCGGACGGGCAAGCCCTGGACGATCAGGCCCGAAATAATGCCTGTAAGCACATCTCCCATACCCCCCGAGGCCATACCCGGGTTTCCAGTCGTGTTAACGAGTACGGAGCCGTCAGGATGCGCAATAACTGTTTTTGCTCCTTTAAGAACGAGATGGACTCCGTGGGTTCCAGCAAAACTGCGCGCCTCATCGATCCTGTTTTCCTGGACCTCTGATGGTGTCTTTCCCACAAGCCTTGCCATCTCACCAGGGTGAGGCGTCATCACGACGGGCACCTTCAGCTTTCTCAAGAAGGATAAGTTGCCCACGAGCGCATTGAGCCCGTCTGCATCAATGACTACAGGGACATGGGACGCCTGGATGAGTCTTCTGACCAAGTTCTGTGTGGGCTTGGCAGCACCCATACCCGGTCCGATGGCCAGTCCATTTTTGCGCTCCAACTGCCGCAAGATCTTCCCATGTGCTGAGGAGCCCAGAGTCTGGTCTGCATTCTCAGGCAGCGGCTCAGTCATCACCTCAGTTAACTGGGATTCCACGGCCACATTGAGGCTCTTCGGAAGTCCAAGGGTAACGAGTCCTGCCCCTGCACGCATGGCAGCCTGGCTTGTCATAATCGCTGCACCCGTCTTACCTGGTGACCCCCCTATGACCAAGAGATGTCCAGTCGTTCCCTTATGGCTCCGAGCATCCCTTGACTGAAACGCGGTCATGATCATCTTCTGTGTCAGGAGATAATTCCTTGGGCCAACCTCATCAATGACAACAGGCGGGATTCCAATATCCACAACCTCTAGTTTCCCAACAAACTCTGAGCCGGGTAGCACAACATGACCGATTTTGGGTAATCCGAAGGTCACCGTAACGGTTGCCTGAATGCAACACCCGCGTGGTTTGCCAGTGTCAGAGTCGAGACCCGACGGGATATCCACAGCCAGAATCGGCGTCCGTGCAGCATTCAGCAACGTGATCATTTGTTTGAACAGTCCCCTGACATCCGATGTGAGCCCGGTGCCGAGCATGGCATCTATCCAAAGATCGCAGCTCCTCATTCTGTCTTGATACGACTCAAGTCCAGTCACGTCAGTGACCTCATGAACAGGAACTTTCATTCGGTCCAGCAGCTTCAGGTTCGCGGCTGCGTCTCCTATAACTTTCTTCCTTTTGGACAGGAGATAGACATCCACTGGGACATTGGCACTGGCCAAATAGCGTGCAATGACAAAACCGTCGCCACCATTATTACCGTGTCCTGCGGCGACGCCCACTTTCAGGCTGCGGACATTCGGGAAATGACGAAACAATGCATCCGTGGCCCCTCGGCCTGCGTTCTCCATAAGCACAATGCCGGGTATGCCAAATGATTCAATAGTCAGGCGGTCCATGTCTTTCATCTGCTGTGCTGTAACTATATACATTTCACGCTTCCAGAACCACGACGGCAACCGCATACCCGCCGTCATCCGCAAGACTCAAGAAGCTGTTCTTGATGCCATAGCGTTGGCAGAGCTCCTTGGCTTTCTTGTGCAACTCCAGGCGCGGAGGGCCGGTGTCGGCTCGCAAAACCTCAATATGTTGTAAGCCCAGCCCGTTGCGAAATCCCAATCCGAGGGCCTTTGAAAAGGCCTCTTTGGCTGCAAAACGAAGAGCAAACCGGGATGCAGCATTGGCTTTGTGATGGCAATATGCGATCTCGGCCGGCGTAAACACGCGATTGAGAAACCGATCCCCCCAACGGACTATAATATTCTCCATCCGGGTGACTTTAACCATATCGATGCCTACACCGTAGATCATGTTGGCCACTGGTTACCAGTCATTAGTCAATAGGGTAGGGCATGGTTTGCCCGTTGAGCCGGCCTTCGTAGGCATAGCGCATGGCGCATGGGGCACAGCGTTTTTTCACGCTCTGCGCTCTGCGCTTTGCGCTATGCTTTGTCATTCCGCATTCATCTTATTCCGCATTCGCTCTACAGTTTTTCTATAAGTGCAATCATTTCGCGAACAGCCCGATCCAGACCCACCAACACCGCCCGGGCTATGATGCTGTGGCCGATACTAAACTCATCAATCTCCAAGAGCCCTTCGAATTGCTTGATGGTCTGGTAATCGAGGCCATGACCGGCGTTAACACCAAGTTTCAGCTTGTGGGCAAGCTTGGCGCTATTAACGATCTTTTCAAAGGCCTCGAAACGTTCTTTCGGGGTTTCTGCATCACAAAAAGTTCCGGTATGTATCTCTACAAAATCCGCATCTATCCGATGGGCAAGTTTAATCTGGTCCAAGTCAGGGTCGACAAACAGGCTGACAGGGAACCCTCCTTTCTGAAGGGTTTTCACCGCTTCGGACACGGTATCTTTATTCCCTTCGAGATCGAGCCCCCCCTCGGTAGTCAACTCCTCTCGTTTCTCCGGCACTAACGTTACAAGATCAGGTTTGATTTCTAAAGCAACGTCAATCATTTCCGGGGTTGCAGCCATTTCCAGGATCAATTTGGTTTGAACGGTCTTCCGTAGAATTTCTACGTCTCGGTCTTGTATGTGCCGCCGGTCTTCCCTGAGATGAACAACAACCCCATCGGCCCCGGCTAATTCCACGATGCCTGCGGCTGTGACCGGATCCGGAATATTGATTCCTCTTGCCTCCCTGAGCGTGGCAACATGATCAACGTTAACTGCTAAACGTGGCATTGTATTAACCTCTCAACCTGATATCGCAAAATGACTTCAAATAACCAAACTTCTGACAATGGATCATAACAGTCTCAACAGTTCTTCTTCTTTGAGCATCATTGTTTCGGCTTGCTTCGGGGTTTTTTCGTGATCAAATCCAAGAAGGTGCAGAATACCGTGAATCAACAGCTGATCGAACCGTAGTTCAACAGAGATATCCTCATCTTTTGCTTCGCGGGCAGTTGTATCGAGGGATATGACCACGTCTCCCAAGAGATTCGGATTGATATGTCCGAACGGTCCCTGCTGCATTGGGAACGCAATCACGTTGGTTGCACCGGATCGCTTGAGATATTCTTCGTTAAGCCCGGCAATCTCCGAATCGTCCACAATGAGGATAGACAATTCACCCTCAGGACATCCCAAGGCGTTTAAGATTGTCCGCGCCTTCCTCTCTATCTTCTTGTGGGCGATCTTGTGGCGACCTTGTCTGTCTTCTATCAGGATCTCCATTCGCTCTTCTGGACCCGCTATTGACTCCGGTATCGTCCTCGGGATATTCGATTCGATGATGGTGGATTCCGGTCAAGATCTTGTTAAAACTCCTCGCAATTTCATGGAGGTCTTTTAGTGTGAGTTCGCACTCATCCAGCTGACCATCTAAGAATATCTTGTTGATAATCTTTTGAAGAAGTCCTTGGATTCGCGCCGGGGTAGGGTTTTCCAAAACTCGAGACGAAGCCTCTACTGCATCGGCCAGCAGAACGAGACCCGCCTCTTTTGTCTGAGGCCTGGGACCCGGATACCTGAAAGGTTCCATTTTGACGCTATCTTCACTCTTCTGCTGCTTTGCTTTCTCGAAAAAATACGTGATCAGGCTTGTCCCATGATGTTGTTGAATGATATCGATAATTTTCCTCCCTAGCTTGTCATTTTTAGCTATCTCTACACCGTCCTTCACGTGCGCCATAAGGATGAGGCTCGACATGGATGGGGCAAGTTTGTCATGTTTGTTTTCCCCTCTCGCTTGGTTCTCAATGAAATAAAGGGGCTTCTTGATCTTGCCAATATCGTGATAGTATCCACTCGCTTTGGCCAACAGGGGATTAGCACCAATCGTAGCGCCGGCAGCCTCCACAAGACTTCCTACCACTACAGAATGATGGTACGTTCCAGGAGCTTCAAGCATCAGCTTTCTGAGAATAGGGCGGTCCAGATTGGCCAATTCCAACAACTTGATGTCTGTAGTATAGCCAAACATCATCTCTATGACAGGCGCCAATCCGGTAACCAAGATGCCCGAAGTAATCCCTCCCGCCAAGCTGAACATCCAATCCCCGGCAAGCTTGAAATCCAACCCCCAGCCTTTGAACAGGTGGAGTGCACTCACCACGAGCATGTTGACAAGCCCCACCTTCAGTCCGGCTTTGATCAAGGTGCCTCGTTCCTTACACGTGCGTACCCAATAGCTTCCTGTAATGCTGCTCAGCAGGAAGAACAGAAACATCTCAAATCGATTTTCGAATAGAAATGCCGCGATGAATGCTATGGCAAGGGAAAAGGGAAGCGCTATCCGCACGCCCATGAATAGGCATACCGTCATTGAGCCGGTGGCAATCGGGATTGCATATAGAAGGGAGGACGCTTCAATGGAATAAGGGATGGTTCGCGCAATACCCGTCGTTAAGGGGGCTGACACTTTGATTAAGAAGAAGAGGGTGATGAGCATAAGAGACAAGAACAGCAGGTCTCTTATGTTTACAGGGGGTGCGCCGTGTGTTTGAAAATTGACACTAAATGAGATAACAAAGAACACCATGACGAGCAGCACAAACCCTACAATACTCGTGAATAGCTGTTCCTGCTCCGTTTCAGCTTGTAGAGCTTCCAGCTTATATACCTCGGTGTCCGTGACTTTTTCTCCCTCTCGAAGGAGCATCTCCCCCTCTTTTACCTGGGTCAGCACTGCTTTGACTTCGGCAACAGCATTCCTCTTGCGTTCTTCGGTTTCTCCCTTGTTGAGCGTGAGGTTTGGTTGCGTCATGTCCTGCGCCATATCCACGATCAAATTACGGAGAGAATAGCTGATCTCGGTAAGTTCTTGTCGCCCAACTTCAGCTATAGCTGTCTGGGCTTCGTCCGGGCTGTAGAAATTCTGCAGGTTTCGCACAGAAGCCTCTTTGAGGGAAGGAAGTCTTCGAACCGCAATACCCTTGTCCTGCTCCTGGAGTAGAAGTTGTTTGTTGGCAACGATCCCGATTCCCAGTACAGTCTCAAGCAATTTATTAATTTGACTTGAGATGGCGTCAGAAAACTCCTCCTTTTCGAGTATCTTGTAATCACTGTCGGCGATTTGAATCCCCACAACGTTTTCAAAATTCTGTTTTTCGGCCCAAATCAAACCGTGGAGAGACATCGTCTGCCCAAGCGGGACAACTACTCCAGCTGTAAGTTCTTGAGATTTCACGGGTTGTTCTCGTAGCCCTGCATCGTCTGCATTGCGTTGACGGCCTGCGGCTAGTTCCCGCATGTACACGAACGCCTGTGTAACACGATTCCCAAGTTCTGCTGCCAGGGTGTCGTCGAAATCATAAATGGTCAGAACAGAACGGGAAGCCTCGTCCCGCTTCGCCTGCGTTGCTTCTTTGTCTTCAATAAGAAAGTCCTTGGGCGATTTGATATCTTTCTGGACAATGTCTCCCACCTGATACTCGGGAAGAGTCACCGAGTGGGCAGGCAACAAGACCAGAGCAATGATAAGGCTCGTCACAAACAACAACAATACTGTGATATTCGAACTACTATGTGGCCGGTCAAGAACCGGCACGCTTGGTTTCTTTAGCTTTTCAACATGACTCATTGGACTTATCCCATACCTTGTGCATCACAGCTATGGACCTGCGTTTTCCTGATATTCGAGGTCCTCATAAGCCTTGATAATGTCTTGGACTAGTCGATGTCGAACGACATCTCTCTTTGAAAAGTTGACAAAAGAAATCCCGTCTATGCCCTGCAAGATTGCCTGCGCCTGTATGAGGCCTGAAAGCTTCCCGGCGGGCAAGTCAGTCTGGGTTACGTCACCCGTAATGACTGCCTTGGAACTGAATCCAAGACGCGTCAAGAACATCTTCATCTGTTCTGACGTTGTGTTCTGGGCTTCATCTAAGATAACAAAGGAATCGTTGAGGGTTCGACCCCTCATAAATGCCAGGGGTGCCACTTCTATGGCCCCCTGCTCAACGAGTCGAGAGGCCTTTTCATATCGCATCATATCGTGGAGGGCGTCATACAAAGGCCTCAAATAGGGATTAACTTTCTCATAGAGGTCTCCTGGAAGAAAGCCAAGACTCTCTCCAGCTTCCACAGCCGGACGTGTCAGGATAATGCGATTGACGTCACCTTTTGTCAGCGAAGAAACAGCCATGGCCATAGCCAGGTAAGTTTTGCCAGTGCCGGCAGGGCCGATGCTGAAGACGATATCGTGTTTTCGGATAGCGTCAATGTATGTCTTTTGGGCAACACCTTTGGGAGTAATCGGTCTCTTCTGAGAGGTAATGTAGACGGTGTCCAGAAAAATATCTCTGAGTTTGACTCGATCATCACCGCTTACGATGCGGATTGCATAGTCAATATCGCCTTCGTAGATCGGATACCCCTCTTCAATAAGTCCATAAAGCTCTTTGAGGAGCTTTTCGGCAAGCTGTATGGTGATAGGGTCCCCATGCAGACTAATCCCGTTGCCTCTAGCGTGAATCTGAATGTCTAGGGTTTCTTCGATCTGTTGGAGATGCCGGTTCTGCTCACCAAACAGGCTTTTTGCCAGGACATTGTCTCCGAAGGTAATCTTGAGGCCCTCGGGATTCGCAGTCTTGGCTCTGCGAGGAGTTGGTTGTGTCTTCATGGTGAGAGAATTTCGTATAGCACGTCCGAAGGCTTTTGCAAACTACAAAAACCGGACTGGCGGATCCTTCATCCGGTCGAGAAATGGCTTGACTTGCAAGCGGCCATTTGTTACAGGTCGCCGAGCAGAAATCGTAATAAAAACGGAAACATCCATGAATATTCTCGACATCTTCATCCTCGTCATTCTTGGTTTTTGCCTTGTCCGGGGCGTCTTTAGAGGCATCATCAAGGAGCTGACATCCATTGTCGGCGTCTTTGCGGGCTTCTATGTGGCCTACAACTTCTATCCGCTCGTAGCACGTCTCATTTCCCGGTTTTCCACTATCAACGAGGCATATCTGAACATTATCAGCTTCTTTCTCGTTTTCACCATCCTGTTCCTCGCTATCGGGCTTATCGGTGTCGTACTAAAACATCTGTTTAAGGCCGTGGCTTTGGGTTGGGCCGACCGGCTCCTTGGTGCGACTTTCGGCTTTGTGAAAGCGGTACTTATCGTATCTGTCCTGTTAGTGCCTGTAACCACCTATCTTCCTCAGAATTCCCCTGTCATCAAGAACTCCCTCCTGGCACCGTATGCGACGAAGATCTCCCAGATATTGGTCACCGTGGTGCCAAAAGAAATGAAAGAAAAATTCGGCGAGAACATCAACGCATTGAAGGAAACTTGGAAAGATCTGTAGATTCGCTGCCTGCAGGCTTTGAGGGCCTTGTTGCCTTGGTCGAGATCCTGCGAAGCGACCGCGGTTGCCCGTGGGATCGTGAACAGACGACAGAGCAAATCAAGACTTATCTGCTGGAAGAGGCTTATGAACTTCTGGAAGCCCTTGAGTCTGATGATCCCAAGAACGTGTCTGCTGAGCTTGGAGACCTCCTTTTTCACATCGTCTTTCTGGCGAGAATATTTGAGGAAGCAGGGATTTTTGATATGGGGCACGTCATACAAATGATAATGGAAAAGATGATCCGGCGTCACCCCCATGTATTCGGCCAGGTCCAGCTGTCCAACTCGGAGGAGGTCAGACGTCAATGGCGCGAGATCAAGCAGACGGAGGCCAAGCTCAAAGACGCGGGGCAAAGCTCATCTCTCAACTCAGTTCCGCGAAACCTCCCGGCCCTCATGCGTGCTTATCGTATCTGCGAACGCGCCCCCAGACTAAGCTCTGACGCATCAAACATCGATAGTATCATTGAAGGATTGGACAAGGCACTGGCAACATTCAAGGCATCCCTCGTGGCAGGAGATTCAACAAAGCTGACTGAAGAGATTGGGGATCTCCTCTTCGCCATCGTGAATTTGGGCAGGATTGTCCGAGTTCATCCTGAAGCAGCCCTCGCTCAGACCACGGAGAAGTTCATCGCTCAGTTCGAGCCCACGGAAGACACACCAGAAGAATAAGACAGGAAGCCCCTGCTCCCCTGATTACAAGAAGCCTTATTAATACCAAGAGTATGGAACCATTGTCTAAAGTTATACATGAGATATAGGCGGGAGAACCCATCTCAAAAATGTGGATCAGGCCCCAGGGCAAGTTGAAAATCCCGAGCTTGCCGTCGGGGGCGCGGGGCGGTCCGCCTTCGCCAAGGCTATGGCGGGACAAGCGAAAAAGCCGAGCATACACGGGAGTATGCGAGTATTTTGAGCCGACCCGCAATCCCGCCGTTGGCGGGACAATGGGGTCTTAGACGCATTTTTCAGATGGGTTCTCTCAAGGTGCCCACAGATACATAAAGTGAACGCCAGCTGGGGCTCCCAGGCCCTCGCCATTGACTGCGATCAGATTCAGGACCTGGGGGCCGGGGGAAGGGACTCCTGAATAGACCGACCCCTTGTAGGTTCCAGGACGGTAATACGTGATTACAGAAGCCTTCTCAATACCTGCGGACGCTTTTAGCCCTTCTACGGCCTGGTCCAGGTAGCCCACACCATCGATCAATCCCACGGCAATAGCCTGGTCCGTAGTGTAGACCCGGCCATCAGCCAGTTTTTCGACTCCTTCGCGCGTGAGCGATTTCCGCCCATCCACCACCACGTCTACAAACCTTTCATGCAGCGTGTCGATGATCGACTGGAGGATCTCCCGTTCCTCAGAAGTACTCGGTCGGAAAGGAGACCATAAGTCCTTCATGTCTGCTGACTTGATGGTTTCCTCCTCAATCCCTATGCGAGACAGCAGGCCTTGGACGTTGAATTTCATTGCCAAAACCCCGATGCTCCCGGTAATAGAAGTGGGGTGAGCAATGATTTCATCTGCAGCGGTAGCTACATAATACCCCCCCGAAGTCCCAACGTCCATGATACAGGCGACAACCCTCACGCCTGTCTCTTTCTTGTAACGAACCAATTCATGATGCAGGACGTCGCTTGCGGTGACCGTCCCACCCGGGGAATTGATTCGCAGAACAACCCCGAAAACAGAATCATCGGCCTCGGCCTTTTTCAGGGCTTCCTTTACTTCGGCAACCATGGAAATGCGCTCACGGAGTCCCCATCCGGAGGTACGCTTTTTGTCAGAGATGATACCCGAGATATCAAGGAGCAGAATCTTCTTCTTCCCGTCACCATCCACAACCTGCTCACGAAGTGGTTGGGTCGAGGGCACCAGAGGCATCTTCACGAAAGCGCACCCGCACAAAAGAACGGTGGTCACACAGGATAGTACCAGCGTTTTGAAATACCTCGAGTCTAACATGAGCAATCCTCCTGATTCGCTTAACTGAACTCTAAAATGTGAGTTTCCTCAGTGGATGATAATATTCGCCCGGTTTTCTGAGATCCATTCGTCCAGCCTTCTCCGTAGCCAGCGCTTCAGCCAGAATCTCGAGTTTGGTATCAAGATCACGATACCTGCCAGATCGGTGATAAACCCTGGGGTGAGAAGCACAATGCCGGCGATGAAGATCAGAACGGCATCCAACATTTCATCTGCCGGGAGCTCGCCCCGGTTCAGGCCTTCCCTGACCCTCGTCATCGTTCTTATTCCTTCATGTCTGGCAAGGGATGCCCCTAGCAGGGCGGTCACTATTACGACAATGACAGTGTTAAGCGCCCCCAAATAGTACCCGATCTTTATCAAGAGATAGATTTCAAGAACGGGAATGAGTGCAAAGGCCAGGAATAGCTTCAAAAGCATGTCTGTAACCCCATAACGCATATTTTTGTGACTTGAGCAGCATATGCGTCGACCCTGCTCATGTCAAGATATAGGACTCCCCAAATCCACCGCCAAAAAAACGAAGGACCAACAATAATCAATACCATTGCAATGGGTTATCTCAGAGCAGGGCCGTCGAAATCTGTCACCTTGCCGAGTTAGTTGATAGGCTGTTCTTTCCTTCGTTTTTCTTGCCCTTCGGGTCTGCCGATTTCACCGGATCTTCTTTGTTGGTGGGCACTTGAAGTACCTTAGTACGTCGGCGCACCCACCGCCGCGAATCTCCGGCAAACTTGACAGACGGTGG
>JAQBAU010000234.1:0-3600 GCA_032126655.1 Desulfobacterales bacterium | reverse complement strand
ACGCCTTGAAAACAGTATGGCCCTTCGGGTCTGCCGATTTCACCGGATCTTCTTTGTTGGTGGGCACTTGAAGTACCTTAGTACGTCGGCGCACCCACCGCCGCGAATCTCCGGCAAACTTGACAGACGGTGGATCAGGGGCTTGCCTGTGTCTTGACAGGGTGTTGGTTCGTAGAGTACGCTGTCACTACATGACATCAAGTGCGGTAGGACACGGGAGGGGCGGTAAGATGCCTATATTGACGATTCAACTGGCGGAAGATACCCTGCGGGACGAGGTCCACAGACTGGACAAGCGTGTCCAACTCATCGGCGTCAGCCAGGCCAAGAAGAAAGACGAATACCGTGTGACACTCCTCAAGGACGGCAGGACTGGGAATGCTTCGATTAAGAAAGACCTCATAAAGGAGTATCTCGCCGGAGAGGGGAAAGGCAACGCACTAAGAAAGGCGCTAGGCAGAGCCGTCAGCCACCTAAGCATTCAGTATCGGTAGTAATACTGAAGCTGAAAGTAACCTTTCCTCTATTTTAGGCTTTCAGTCTTGAGCTTTCAGCTCAATCGATTCTTTTCCTATGAGCCTCTTCCTTGTTATCGTCTCCTCCATCTTCCTTGTCATTGTCCTATTTCAGTGGGCGCTCATCCGCCTCATGCTGCCCCAGGCGCTTTCCAAAACAGGAAGGGCGCTCATTTCATTGCTTTTCACCGTGGGCATAAACTCTGTTCCCTTCCTGTACATGACATGGACGGGTACCTTGGACCAACTGCCCTGGTGGCATCGGGAACTCATCATATTTCCCTACGCCATTCTCTTAGTCGCATCGGCCGTTTCAGGGATGTTCCTACTGGTGGCTTGGTGCGTAACCCTGATGTTATCGCTGCTGTGGCCGGGGTTCGATAGAGGAAAGAGAAGGTTTCTATCCTACTCGGGCAGGGCTACGGTAGGCGCTTCCCTCGGTGTGTTGGCCTTCGGCACCTATTATGAAAACAAGACCCCCGAGATATCGCGGTTGACTTTATCGTATCGTGGACTTCATCCTGACCTTTCCGGGCTTCGACTGGTTCACATCACAGATATACACGCGGGGCCGCTGATATCATATAAGACGATAAGCAGCATTGTATCTCGCGCCAATGCGCTGAAGCCTGACCTCATTGTTCTCACCGGCGACTACGTCAACCACAATCCTGATTATATCCACGGCTGTCTTGCGCTCCTCGACGAGCTGAAAGCACCTGCTGGGGTGTTCGGTGTTTACGGCAATCATGATTACTACACAGGAATAGCCGCCGTGAAAGCGGGGTTTGCAAAGACCAGGATATCCGTGTTGAGGGACAGTCGGCAGGTCCCGAAAGGGATGGAGGGGTTGTTAAACATCATAGGGGCAGAAGACCCGGTTTCAAACTGGGCAACTGACGCACAATTTCGGGATTTGTCCAAACTCTCTCGGCTTGTTGTGCCTGACCATTTCAACCTGCTTCTTTCGCACAGGCCCGGAATATTCAGGACGTGTCAGGAATGGAACGTGGGATTGACTTTGGCTGGTCACACCCACGGCGGCCAGGCCATTCTTCCGGGGGTAGGGGACCGTGGTTTTTCCCTGGCAGGCCTCTTCGTGACTTATACGCATGGCCTCTATGCATCAGAAAAGAACCCTGAAGTGCGGATGTACGTGAATCGGGGGATCGGCACGATCGTCGCCCCGATTCGGCTCTTCTGTAAGCCCGAGATTGTGGAGATCACACTCGAAAGAGGCTGAGCTTCACGAATGCGGAGTGAAACGAATGCGGAGTGCGGAACAAGAAAGCATAGCGCATGGCGCAGAGCGCAGAGCGCAAAAGAAGAAAACGCTATGCCCTATGCGCCATGCGCTATGCATTTGTTTTCAGGCACTCTATGCACTTCATTTTTGACCAATGACAGCTTTTATGCAGAGGCTGACAGAATTTCGTATTTCTTCATCTTGGTCCTGAGCGTCTTCCGATCGATGCCGAGTAACCGGGCAGCCTGGGTCTTGTTTCCCTCCGCACGTTGCAGGACCTTCATAATGTGGAGTCGTTCCATCTCTTCCAGACGTAGGGGCTCCCTGGATAGTACACTCGACAGGACGGTATTGGAATAGACGAGGTCCTGTGTCGCAATCATCTTGTCTCGTGCAAAGACGACGAGCCGCTCCACCGTGTTCTCCAACTCCCGCACATTACCCGGCCAGGAGTATGCTGTAAGCGCCTTCATGGCGTTTTTGGAAATGCCTTCAATCGGCTTGCCCTGTTTTCTGCTGAACCTGTTCAAGAAGTGATCTACCAGCAGTGGGATATCGTCTTTGCGCTCCCGCAGGGTAGGGAGCTGAATGGAGACGACGTTCAGTCGAAAGAAAAGATCCTCACGAAAGAGGCCGTCACCCAATGCCCTTTGAAGATCGCGGTTTGTGGCTGATATGATCCGGACATCTACCTTGATCACCTTGTGATCACCAATCTTTGATATGCGCTTTTCTTCCACTGCCTTGAGGAGCTTTGCCTGGATCTCCAGACTAATGTTGGATATCTCGTCAAAGAACAGGGTTCCGCCGTGTGCCATTTCAAACTTGCCGTGCTGACTGGAGTCTGCCCCCGTGAATGCCCCCTTCACATGACCAAAGAGTTCGCTTTCGAACAAGGTCCTCACGAGTACACCGCAATCCACCGACATGAAAGGCTGTCCATGCCGCGGGCTCACCTCATGGATCTTATGCGCGACAAGGCCTTTGCCTGTGCCACTCTCTCCCTGCAGCAAAACCGTGCTGTCTGTGGGAGCCACCATGGCGACCATCTCTTTGACCTTGTCCATGGCTGCGCTTTTGCTGATAATGTCGGTCTCATGGGTTTCTTGTTTCAGACGTTGCTTCAGGTAGAGGTTTTCAATGGTGAGTTTCCTGTTTCTAAGGACCCGGTTGACTATCTTAAGGAGTTCATCTGGTGTGAAGGGCTTTGCGATGAAATCAAAAGCCCCGAGCTTGATGGCCTGAACAGCCGTCTCAATTGTACCGTATCCCGTGATGATTACGACAACGGCTTCGGGATCCCTTTCCTTGACTGTGGATAGGATGGTCAGGCCGTCTTCATCAGGCATCTTGAGATCAAGCAGAATAAGATCGAAAGACCACCTTTCAAGCAGTTCCAGACCCTCACTCCCGCTTGTTGCTAACGTTACGCTATGACCGTGGCGGCTTAGAGCCTGGTTGCAGGCATCCCGCAGGAACGCATCGTCGTCCACAACCAAAATGTTATAACTCGGTTCCATTTGCTCCGGTGTTTGCTAAAGACAGGGTACAGGGAACCGGGATTGTTACAGGGTTCCGGTTCTGTCAGACAAGAGGGTTGAATGCCCCTCTGTTGTGGGCAAGAAAATAGTGAATGTAGAACCGTGTCCTCTGTCACTCTGGACCGTGATCGTGCCCCCGTGCAATTCTACAATACCGTGACTGATCGACAGGCCCAGACCGGTTCCCTTGAGGCGCTTCTTGGTCGTGAAGAAAGGCTCAAAGATCCTGCCCCTGTGTTCGTCGGCAATCCCGCCGCCCGTGTCCGAACACGCGATCCGGACGTCGTTCGTCTCAGGG
>JAQBAU010000233.1:0-3407 GCA_032126655.1 Desulfobacterales bacterium | reverse complement strand
CTCAAAGTGCTCCCACCAGTCCCTTTATCTCTGCAAATATCTCCATATCAGTGTAATGGTTCGCCTTAATCGCTCCACTCGGACAGGCAGCCGGACATATGCCGCACCCCCTGCATAGAATCCCATTGATTGTGGCGTGTTTTCCCACGTCATCGTAAGTGATTGCCTTGTAGGGACACAGGCTAATGCATATCTTGCACCCGGAGCACCCATCACTATCCGCCTCAGCCGTGATGGCTTCGAGCACCAACTTCTCACCGGGAACTAGACTGGACAGTATCTTGCCCGCTGCCGCCTGACCATCCGCCACCGAAGTGTGAATATCCTTTGGCCCTTGGGCACAGCCGGCAAGAAATACGCCGGCCCGGACCGACGATACAGGTTCCAGGCTCGGATTTTCCTCAACAAAGAATCCGCTCTCATCCAGGGATATGCCGAAAATCTCGGCCAAGGCGGGAGCCTCCCTTGTACCCTCAACGGCTGGGCCCAGGACGACCATGTCAGAAGTAACCGTTTTGGACTCTCCGTGTACATCCACGTATTTTATGAGGATTCGTCCGTTCTCTTGTACGATTTCTGTGGAACTGGAGTCCTTCATGTGGAAGAATTCCGGCCCGTTCTCTCCTGAAACATTCCCAAAGAAGCGCTGTGCCTCTTTTCCCGGCAGGCAGAAATCAGAGTACAGCTCAGCAATTGAGACACCGGGGAGTTTCTTTTTTACTTGATGAGCAAACTTCAACAGGTATGTACAGCAGACGCCGGAGCAGTGTTCATTGAACTTGCTCGTCCTGGAACCAACACAGTGCACAAGAGCAATGCTCTGCGGAGACCGGCCGCTCTTCAATACGATTTTTCCTTCAGTCGGCCCCGTTGAATTGAGCAACCTCTCAAACTCAAGGCTGGTATACACATCTTCGATCTTCCCATACCCGTATTGAGGTGCACGTGTTGAGTCAAAGATGTCAAATCCTGTCGCTACGACGATTGCACCCACCTTCAGCTCCATAACCTGGTTGGCCTCTTCGTATTTGATACAGCCAAACGGACAGGCCTCCTGGCAGGCGTTGCAGTCTTCTCCCTGCCAACGCAAACAATGCTCTTTGTCTATGACCGCTACATTTGGAAGTGCCCCGGGATAAGGAATGTAGATGGCTCGCCGTTTATCAAGTCCCTCGTTGTATTCATTGCTTACCTTAACAGGGCAAACCTCAAAACAGGCCTCACAGCCAATGCAAGTAGTCGTATCCACAAATCTTGCTTTCCTGTTCACCTTGACCACGAAATTTCCGTAGAAGCCGAGCACCTCCTCAACTGCACTATATGTAAGAATCTCTATTTGCTCATGATGCAAAACCTCGTCTGCTACCGGGTCCAGTACGCAAGAAGCGCACTTGAGGGTTGGGAACACATGTTCGTACAGGGCAACTTTTCCCCCGATACTCGGCAACTTCTCCACCAAGTAGACCTTTCTATTCCTTTGCGCCAGCGTCAGCGCGGCACTTATCCCGGCCATGCCCGCCCCCACCACAAGGACATCCGACTGGCATTCTATCTCTTTAACATCCAAGGGTTCGTGGTGCATAACCCGCCCGACAGCCGCGTTAATCATCGCCTTTGCCTTATTCGTGGCAAGTGCCTTGTCCTTGATGACCCAGACGCATTGCTCTCTGATATTGGCAATCTGCATGAGAAATGGATTCAGACCTGCGCCTGTCAGGATCTCCTTGAAAGTGATCTCATGTTCCTTGGGCGAACAAGCTGCGAACACGACCCTCGTCAGCTTTTGCTTCCTTATTTCCTCGCTGATCAGTGCTTTGCCATCAACTGAGCATAAAAGCCCGACAGGTTTTGCCAGGACCACATCTTCCAGGCCTTGAGCAAACGTCACCAACTCGTTTATGTCCACGGCCTCACTGATATTCGGACCGCATTCACATATGTATACGCCTACTCTTTCAACCACTTTCACAGCTCCAATGCTTTACTATCCCAGAAGCAACTATGCCACGGGCTTAAACCTGTCTCAAAAATGCGTGCAAGGCCCCATTGTCCCGCAGCCGAGCATCGCAGAACCGGGCCGATCAGGCGCACGAACTGCCTGCCTTCCCTATATCCTGATCCACATTCTTTAAATGGCTTCTAGTGTACTCTTCTCTTAAGACGCTCCAGATCAAAAAGTTGAACATAACCCCCTTCTGTAGAAACCAAACCCTTGTCTCGCAATACCTTCAGTTCCTTGTTGATGCTCTCGCGCGTTGTACCCACAAGATCAGCCAGGTCCTGCTGGGTGAGCCTGAGCCCGATCCTCGTGATGTCTTCTTCTATTGTGCCGAATTCCCTGCCCAGTTCAAGGAGCTTCTTGGCAAGTCTGGCAGAAACGCTCAGAAAGGAGGTGTCTTCCAGCAGATCATCCGTTTTCCTCAACCGCTCCGAAAGCGAGGAGAGCACACATTTGATGGCGTTCTCGTTCTTCTGCAAGAATAAGAGGAAGTCTGATCGGTTGAGCACGTAGACCTCGGATTCCTCCATGGCAATACCATCGGCGGATCGGGGCTTTTGGTCCAGAAGCGACATCTCTCCCAGAAAGTCACCTTCCGAAAAGATGGTCAAAATAACTTCCTCTCCGACCTTTGAGGGCAGTACGATCTTTATCTTCCCGCGCTTTATGATGTACAGCGCCGTGCCTTCATCCCCCTTGCGAAACAGTGCCTGTTTCTCCTGTAATCTCTGAATCCTGAGTGATGACCAAAGGTCCGCCAGGTCGGCGTCATGGAAAGACTCAAGGAGAGGGACCTTTTTCAGCATCACGTGGAGTTTCACGGCAACAATTCCTGCTCAAGGCAAACCAAACTGTTATGGTTTACAATTGGCGTGGAGGCGCTTTCCAACAGAGCGCCGATACTTCGGAATACCTTTCTGGTTTTACCGCTTCGTGATGTTATTGTCAACAATTGCGAGAGTACGAAAGACGGGCGAGGGTTGCATTGGTGGGCTGTTTTGGCTATTATTAATGAACAATGGCCAATCACGGCCTGGAGTATGACTGAAAGGGGTAACGATAGTGGACCTCACTGAAAAAGTCTGTGGAAAGGGGATGTTCTATGGCACGAAATGAACTACCAATCCCTGCTCATTTTGATCCCGACAAGGTGGGACAAGTGTGGAGGGTTCCCTATCAGGAACGTGCGGAAGACGGCAGAAAGTGGGCAAAGCAATACAAGATAAATGCGGCCTCACGAGACAAGTTCAGAATCTGTCTTTTGCTGGTTGATGTACAGAACACCTTTTGCATTCCGGAATTTGAGCTTTATGTGAGCGGACGTTCAGGAACTGGGGCTATCGATGACAATCGAAGGTTGTGCAAATTCATATACCGTAATATAGACCTCATCACCCAAATCTGCCCA
>JAQBAU010000232.1:0-3162 GCA_032126655.1 Desulfobacterales bacterium | reverse complement strand
ATGCCGGACTCGATCCGGCATCCAGAATTCCTGCGCGCCCTATTCCCTGGATAGCGCTAATGGTTGCGCCTGACGGCTTAAAAAGAGGTACTACGTCCCCGGCTTTCGCCGGAATGACAAGTCGCCTGGCGACAACCTGATCTTTGCTTCGCCTAAAGACGAGGGGTTTCCACCATCCCCGAAAGAGACACTAACTGATGTGACTCTGAAAAGTCTGCTCATCACCACAAATACGCAGTGTTGCATTCTCCAGCACAACCTTGGCATTCTGGCCGGAGGTCTTCAGTCGAATATCGGCATCCAGGAGTAATTCCAATGCCCTGGTAAGCTCCGTAATCGTGTAGTTGTTTGATTGCTTGAACGTCATATAGACAGCATAGGGATGTGCGTTGCCAGTCAAAAGGTCTGGCTCGCGTTTTTCAAGTTTCGGCAAGAGTGTCTTCTGGAAACCTGCATAGCTCAGATCCTTTTTCCAATCACTCCCTGATTTGCTGTGAATGAAATCCTTGGCCAAGATCAGCTTCCTTATCTGGTTACCCACGACCGCCAGCACCTGGAGCGGATAGACATTGTTCTGCAGGAGACTGTCCAGAAAGAATAGAGCTTTAAAGGTGTCCCGTTCGGCAACTGCATTGCTCATTTCATAGATCGGATCTTGCCTGGTTCTCTCTGAGATCGTCTCAATATCAGAGGGCAAGATCTTCTCCTGCTCTCCCACAAAGGTAACAAGTTTGTCCAACTCACCGTTGAAGCTGCGCATGTCCGGCCCAATCTTTTCATACAATGCCTCAAACCCGCCTGGTGCCATGGTTTTTCCAACTTCTTCCAAGACCTTTTTCATGTGCCCTCTTAAGGCTTCCTGCTGCTTCTGCTTCTCCGCCTTCCTGTCACCTTTGGGCATAGAGCAGTCAATGACGACACCGACCTTCTTGATCGTTTTGTATAGCTTCCTGCGCTTGTCAACGATATCCGCGGTAAGGACCAGGTGGTTTGTCTCTGGGTATCCTGTTAAGATGGCATCGTTTAACACATCAGCATCGTCTTCATGGACTGGCACCGTCAATCTCTCATTCATGCAGTAAGAAATGACCTGATCCAGCCATCCACCACTTTCCTTTTCCTCCCCTTTGGCTTCCAGATACTCCCTCAGATCATTGTTAGAGACGTCTTTCCAGTTCCTTTCCTGAGCATCGTCGATAGACATGCCAGTCATGCTCAACATGTTGAGAAAGTAGTGGGCGGATTCCTTAAGGTTTCCACCCTTAAACGCCTCCTGTGACCTCTGGAAAAAATCACTCATGACAACGGACGAATAGAACACTCTTGTCTCGTGAACCGCGATCACCTTGGCAGAAGGAATCAGAGGGAATGTGTTTAGGCGTTGAATCACCCCGTAAACGTTTTCGCTGGCTCCGTCCACAGCCTCATAGTTGAGATCCTGATGGTTGGAAGGGATAATGGCATCCAGGAGAGATCTAAAGGCAGATTTGTAAACGAACTCATCCCCGTACAATAGATAGACGGGCTGGATGGTGCCGCCTTTGATCTCTGCCAGAAGTTCTGGCAAAGCCTTGTGCGGAGTTTCAGACACGTCGCCGCCTTAGGATGAGCATCATGGCGATGGCGATCACCACCATGATCAGCCCAACAAGTTGAGACGTGGAGAGCATGCCGCCTAAAACCGCGCCCCGTTCATCGTCGCGTAAGTATTCTATGACGTAGCGCGTAACACCGTAGAGGAAGACATACATCCAGAATAACTGACCCTCGTAGTTTTTGATACGCTTTATTCCTGTGAGCACTGCAAAGATTAGGAGGCTGTCGAGAGATATGTAAAGCTGGGTAGGATGAAGGGGGACCCCCTTTGGCGCCAGGGACTCAGGGTGCGTAAAGGTGATTGCCCACGGCAGGTCGCACATCTTGCCATAGCAACATCCGGCAGAGAAACAGCCAATCCGGGCCACAAACTCGCCAAACGCTATGGAAGGGGCAAAGATGTCCAAGGTCTTGAAGAGCGGAAGCCCTTGTCTCCTTATGTACCAAAGCGCCGTTATGACAGCGCCGATGAATCCCCCATAGAATACCAGACCGCCATGCCATATGCGAAAAATCTCCAGAGGATCATCTCTGAAAATTGGCCAACTGACCAGCACATAAAGTGTGCGTGCCCCCACGATGGCAGCTATGACCCCATAAAAACAGAGATCCAGGATCTTGTTAGGATCCTCGCCCACCCTTCTCGCCTCACGCAAGGATAGGCCGATGGCCGATAGGAAGGCTATGGCCATAAAAACCCCATACGTATGCAGCGAAAAGGGGCCTATGCGGAATAGAACAGGATACATGGTTCTCGTTGGTGACACAAAAGAACACTAGTGGAGTATTGGAGTACTGGAGTACTGGAGTATTGGAAGAAACATGGAATTTGAGGCAATATTGGCTTTGTTTTTTCCATCACTCCATTACTCCAGTTGTTTGGTACTCCAATACTCCGGTATTTTGTTGCATGTTCTGTTTAACTCACACCTTCTTAAATAACAGATAAAAGCAGAATATTCCAATGCCCACGGAGATGGCACTGTCGGCCACGTTGAAGGCAGGCCAGTGCATACTCCCAACATAAAGATCGAGAAAATCAACAACTTCTCCAAAACGGAGCCGGTCTATGAGATTGCCCAACGCGCCCCCGAAGGCCAACGCAAGACCAGCATCCAACCATTTTCTTCCAGGGGGAATCTTGGTGTAAAGATAGAAGATAATCCCTAACGCAGCACAGGAGACAGCGAAGAACAAACCAGTTCGCAATCTGGATCCCTCTCCCGCAAGGAGCCCGAAAGCACCACCAGTATTTCGAACATAGGTCAGATTGAAGAAACCCGGAATGACTTCCAGGTTTTCGTGAAGCAGAAACTTTTGTGTGATAAGCCCTTTGGTCAGCTGATCAGATAGAACGACGCCGGCTGCGACCAGAAAAAACATCAAGTATTTTTTGTGGTGAGTTACCATAGGATTGGCGATTTATGATTGATTGTTGATGATTGGAAAAACTGTACATAGTGGTGTCATTTCGACCGCAGGGAGAAATCTTGTCCTTTTGACATGTTACATCACAAAGATTTCTCCCTGGCCCAGACCTGGATTAACAGCTTAATTCCTTACAAC
>JAQBAU010000231.1:0-9508 GCA_032126655.1 Desulfobacterales bacterium | reverse complement strand
GTCTCTTTTCCGCTGAACGGAAGTTCTTGCCTAACGATGACTCGTCGTGCTTTCCCATTTTCTTCTCAGGAACTCCTCACACAATTTTCGGACAGAGCGCAAGCGCAATTGGCACATCAAAACATCTGAACCAGTGTTTATCAAAAGGGAATCGGGAGTTCAACGAAAACCGGATCGAGGACAACGGGAGATGTTTGGTAACTTTACAGGTATTTGAATCGACTGAATTTGCGATATGATTACAGGAGGTTGAGAACTCAGGGTCTGAGAAAGTTGCGATAGGTGGATCAAATTACGCCATCGACTGATCCTGCCGAACTGGGTCCTCAAGCATAGATCGCCAAACCGTTAGTGCCCAGAATCTGGCGGGCTATGGCCAAGGTCGGCGATTATCTTGACGTATTGATTTGATATGCGCCAGCCCTGCCCGTAGCCTCTTGGTATCTTCACGCCCGAATCTGTGGCTGGAAGGGCTGCGTCACGCGAACCGCCAGTGCGAACCCGCATGCTGGGTGCTTTGGAGGCTTAGGGACGCCCCGACTACCGATTAGGCGACCTCCGCATCAGCGACCGCGGCCTCTGTCACCACCAGATCCCATGCCGCCACCACCGGGACCCATACCGCCTCTGCCAGGCCCCATTCCTCCTCCACCGGGACCCATGCCACCCCCAATAGCAGGCGGCTCGTCAGGAAGGGTTACACCCTGTGCCTTGGCGCGCTCCTTCATGCGTTCGTGGTGTTCCTTGCGGATTTGCTCTCGCTCCTCTTCGGTCTTGGCCGCGCGGAGCTTCGCACGATATTCGGCACGCTCTTGTTTTGTCATTAGCCCGCTACCGTAGATTTGTTCCTGCTCCTGCAATTGAATTGTTTGCTGGGCGGGCTCCTGGTCAGCCGCCAACGCAAATCCAGTGGACAGCGACAGGGCGCCGCCTATGACGAACACCAGTAACCGTCGTTTCGCCATGATTAACCCCTTCTCAATGTGAGCTGATCAACTTGAGAGCCGTAACCGCCGCAGCCCGTTCAGCGGTTACGCCTATCAGTAATTACCTGGTTCCGTATATTATTCCATCCTCTGTTTATGATTTTAGTGGCAAATCGTCAATGGGAGAAATTTACCAGGTAGAGTTCTGCAGGTCGATTATCTTAACAGATTGTCCAGCCAAAAATCACACGACCTTTTCTTGTAATCTAAGTTTCGAGGGTTCTTCATCTGGAGGAGGCGCCATGGTTGAAGTTTTCTAACTCTTACCGAAGGTCTTGTCTCGTCCACCGAGCCGACAAAACCAGTTCTCCTGGTTGGGAGTCGTCCCTGGGGTTTCGGCTTTAACCCTTTCTTGGCGATTTCTTCGATTCTTTATTGGCAACGATCAAACGCTCACCAACTCCTCCAGTCGAAATTAATGTTTCCCAAGTCCACGGAATTCGCTTTTTCAAGTCCTCTCCGCGCAACCCGCACAGGTAGCGACTACAAACGGGACAATCCGGATCAGTACATGGGTCCAGGTGTATAAGAACACTTGCGGCTCCGCCAAAATGCTCCTTGATAATTTCTTCCACTTCTTTGCCCTCACGATGTGATTCTTCTAAGGCAAAGTCTCGAGGCAAAATCAGGTGGAAATCGATATGAAGCAGGTTTCCCGAATGCCAGGCCCGGAGTTGATGGATATCGATCCATGTATCTTTGCGGTATTCACCCAGCAATACGCCAATCTCCTTGAGAAGCTCGGGGTCCGAGGCATGCATGAGTGCAGCGAAGGATTGGCGGACCAGTTTCCCCCCCAAAATAAGAATATGTACCCCCACCGAGCAAGCGACAGCACCATCCAGCCAATACCATCCGGTGTAATGGACTAACAAGAGGCCAAACAACACTGCTCCAGAAGTATATACATCAGTCAGCACATGTTTGCCGTCGGCAAGAAGAGTAAGTGACGATGTTCGCCTGCCAACCCGAACAAGCCCGATGCCCAGAACGAGATTGATCAAGCTGGCGCCAAGGAGAATCAGCAGCCCACCTTGAAGATGGGGCAGTTCCAGAGGATGAAGAATATGAGATAATCCTGTCTTAAATATTGCAAGAGCTGCCAAGACAATGAGGGCACCCTCAAAACCCGCTGAAAAGTATTCAATCTTACCATGTCCGTAAGGATGACTTTCGTCTGGGGGCCTGGCTGCCAGTAGGATACTTCCAAGGGCGAAAGCACTGGCTACCACGTTGATAATGGATTCGAGGGCATCCGAAAGGATTGCAGAGGAATGGGTGAGCCGGTAAGCGTAGAATTTTAGAGCCATCAATGCGGCGCCAACCAGGAATGATGCGCTGATGGCAATAAGGCGAGCCTTGATACGATCCCTTTCCAACGACTTTAGTTCGTTAGTCATTTTTCATATCCTGATAGACGAATGAGAATAGGTAATCTGCACGCCAAGACCTGTTTGAAAAGGAGTCTTATTCAACGGGCGTTTTCATACCCGCAATTCTTGGACAATGACAAACTTTTTGAGGATGGAGATACTGCACTACTGGTTCCCCGTCCTGCTCTGATGCCTCAGTCCTCGAAAGGTTTAACCCTCAATGTTAAGCCTTCCACTTCTTGAACAACTGCTTTATCACCGGCGAATAAAGGAACATCACTTACGGCTCTCCATAGTTCCCCATTGAGGAAGACCTGCCCTTCGGATTTGTGCCACCGTTTGACTGTAGCCACTTTTCCCAACATGCCCGTCACCCCAGCGATAGATCTTTTGTTTCGGTTCTTGATAGACCAGAATAAAGGGAAAACCAGATGTTCAATCAACTCAAAGGCAATAAATCCGATCACCAGGATGACTATCACATTCTTCATAATAAACTTCGCTCAGTCCAAGTTCACATGACCTATAACCATACAAATATCTATGACGTTAGGATATAATCTTCATGTTCTGACTTTCTTGGCCTTGCAGTTGTTCCGATGCCCTCAGGCTCATCACGTATGAAGGCACGTTAATGGTCCTAACCACCCCTTTGTAAGGGATCATTTTACTATGTTATGATTTCTGACAAATACGGTTATCGGGGAATCACAACATTATCATCGTCGTAGATCCCTTTCCCCGCGGTGGTGTGGCAGGCCGAGCAGTTGGAAAGTGAGCCAATAGATTTCCGCTTCAATACGTCAGGGGAGACTTCATGGTGTTTTTCCTGAATATACGGAATTTCGGTAATCCTGAGCGGTGTCCGGCTCCCAAGACTTCTTATGATTTTCACGGCTCGTTTGGCAGAAGAATGCTCCGCAGCGTTTGCTTTGAGGTATTCAGCAATGGTCTTTTTTGACTCTGGAGCAAGCTCTACCGCCTCGCCAAAATGGTCTTCAAGTCCAGCCAGGATCTTTTCCCAGGAACCTGAAGGCAACAACTCCGGCTGATAGGAGAAATGGCAGGCCCCGCATGCTTCTTTGTACGCTGCGTTGTCTACCGCACTAAGATAACTTTCCGTGTCATGCTTTGAGCCCTTCCGCCCTGAATGATGATCATCATCGTTATCGTCGTCATCCCGATCGAACGTATTTTCATGTCGATGCCTTTTTTCGTGCTTATCGTCATCAGCCAGCACATGGTAGGAAGTCACTGGGGTTAGCAGAACAAAAACCATCACAAGAACAATACTTCTTAATATCGAATTCATACGATTCTCCTTCTTCATGGATATTTCTTAAACAATCGTTTCTTCAATGTAATTCCTGACGATTATACCGCTGCGCCAATCGTAGAGGTGTTCTCCCACAATGGTTCTGGCCATTAAATTTCGGCCACACGAAGCGCACCCGACAAGCATACGGTATGATTTGGAAACTCTATAGGAGGAGTGAAAGGCTTTGAAGATAAATCGCCGAA
The DNA here is from genome assembly GCA_032126655.1 of Desulfobacterales bacterium. Lineage (GTDB taxonomy): Bacteria > Desulfobacterota > Desulfobacteria > Desulfobacterales. Next base: position 5,628 of record JAQBAU010000231.1, on the reverse strand, counting down.
CTATGTATTGGTGTGTGAGAACAAGTCAGATCCACGCGGTTAATCGTATGGTTGGTGAAAAGGCCGTCATTAGAAATGATAAGGATCTGCCCGGGCTCACAGACGTTTCTTCCGTAACCCGTGGTGTGAAGGTTTTCTGGATCAAAATTCATAACCCTTTCAATATTGCAGGTCTTGCACCCGGATCCACGGCAACGATTGTGATATGACACGTCGCGCTCTGTTTTCAGTGGATCATAAAGGGAATGTTCACACGCCTTACCACAAAAGCAGGTATCAGGTCGAGTAACGACACTGACAGTAGTTAAACTCAGATGCAGGATGAGTAAAATATGTAATGCCTTACGCATTGGCCTATGCATGTTCGTCAGACTCGCAATATGCGTTAAATTTGTAGTGCTGCTTACAACATTGACAAATCCTAATACAGCAGACCAATAGAATCAAGATTCAGGATGATTCTTCGTGACCCTAAGGCAAACTGCCGACTTAGGATCGCAAACCTTGCGATATCAGAACCTTAACGAAATGAATCACGCAGCTAAACTAGAACGGGATATGGAAGGTGCGACATTTTCCATAATCCTGGGTAGTTAGTTTGGGATTATAATCTGTTGTGGTAAGCGGGTTCTGGCCTTTAGCCCGACTCCATCTTTCTTCACATTATCTCGAATATTTGAAGCCCAAGATTCTTCAAGGTTACTTCCCATTACCTCTATTTCAGGAAATGTCAAGATATGAAAACCATATCGAAACCCGACTGGGAACAAAAAACGGGCTTTTCAAGATGTGTCCCGACTCAAGTTACATTATCTTGAAAACGAAGAAATTCCAGATAATCGGATTTATCAAGAGTGAAGGCACATTCAAGGAAATGCCATAGTATCTCTACTTTCTTGAATGCTGAACTCCTTACTATAGGGGTTTCATATCTTTAGCAGCGAAATTGCTTTAGACCGCACGTATGCAAATCCTCGATTACAAGAAACTATGGGTAGTTTTTGAGGCCACCAATTCGTCACGATAATCGAACTAAAGACTCCTTCCTGCCAAATTTCTTCAATTGACGATTTGAAGGCCCATCCTTGAGGGCCTGATCCGGCAGGATCATCCCATGGCGTGATTTGATCCACCTATCATGACCTTTCGATGCCCTGATTTCTTAAGGTCCCGTAATCACATCATAAACTTGTCCGGTTCAAGTGTGTGTAAAGGCATCATGAATCAAGGGATTGGCGAAGGCATCGTCCTGCTCGAGGTGAGAAGATTCTGATTAGAGTTCCGTATCTTGAGATTTCCCAAATTTATGATCATCGCACCCATTAAAACGTCCCTGTCAATAAGAAACACCTCTCCGAGCTGCCAAATCAATCCAAGAAAATTGAAAGGATCGCCCAAACTCCGATACAGCAAGGCTAATCTATGGCATGCGCCTCTCGAAGCCCAGACGGCTCGACCAAGCTTCCCTTTCCATCATTTCGAAATGACAATGCCACGATGGAATAGAAGTCAACAAAGAACTGCTGTTTAGCGTTGCCAGCGTTCGAATCAAGGATGGCTTCGCTGATTTTAGTTTGGACCATGTCTCTAGTCCTTTCTAATCGGACTCCTTGTTGTTTACTAAAAGGCCTTTGCGTGCGGTGTCTGAAATCGCCGTAACTGCCGGGTGTTTGATGATGCGCTCGTAAGAAATGGCATAGAAGCGTTCACGTACTGCTTCAGTTCGTCCGACAACCTGAACATTATACTGGCATTTTACCTCCTTTTCAATAACAGAGGGCGTTGCAAAGATACCGTGACCACTCTGACCGAATTCTTTCATGAGAGCACTGTCTCCGAACTCGGCTGTAATCATCGGTCTTAGTTCAAGAGACTCAAACCACCTTTCAAGGCTTTCCCTCAATACCGTCATATCCAACGGAAGGAGCATTGGGGCTCCATGAAGTGATTTCGGAAAACCAGGCCGAAAGCGCGTTGCCAACTTTTTAGCTCCAAAGAATGTGACCCCGCAATCGCCAAGCAAATGATTGTATGCTTTGATATTCAAACCCTTTCGTATCGGCGAATCACTTAAGACCACATCAAGGTTGTGGATAGCCAGTTCGGCAAGCAACCTCTCCTTCTTGTCTTCATAACAGACCAGATGCACGCCTTCCGGAAGATTCAATCCCGGTTCCAGAATTTTGCGGGCAATCAGCTTCGGCAGGACATCCACGACCCCGACTTTTAAAGACACCGGGCCTGCAATGGGACGTCCCCGGATTGTTTCCATCATTTCACGGCCGAGAGAAAAAATGTCATTCGCATAACGGAAAACCAAGCGTCCCATATCCGTAGGCTCCAGGTTCCGTCCAATGCGGCGAAAGAGTTTGCCGCCGAGAGCCTCCTCGAGGCTGCCGACTTGGGCACTGATGGTCGAGGGTGCAAGCCGGAGCTTTTTGGAAGCCGCTGTCACGCCTCCCTCGTGCATTACAGCCCAGAAATAGAAAAGATGATGATAGTTTAGCCATTCCATAATTCAATTCCCCATTTCGCTTATTTCGAACGATAGTATCATAATTTTCTGATTGTACAAACGGTTTTCTTGTCCTATCTTCTTGTCAAGTTGCTAGGAAACAGAAAAAAGATGTCTCCACGAAAATGGATATTAACATTCGACAGGTTGAGTTGAATAAACCCTTGGGCACCCAAGTCATTCGCCGTGAGCGGTTTGGCTTGAGCCGATTAAGGGGAGAAATCAATCGGGTCCAAATACGCATTGCTGACATGGACCGCCCTAAAGCGGTGCCAATCGATACTGTTTCACGTCGGCCAAGCCGGGCTCCCTTGAGAAATCATGGTTCAAGAGGGCGGGTTTGGCCTTCTTTCAACTTTCAATGGCTGTGCTGCTCGTATGAGCCTGGCCGTCGGCTGCGAGCTGAAGAGACGCAGGAACACACCGATGAGGGTAAATCGCCGCAGGTCGGACAATTTGGATAACTTCACGTAGAAACGTAGAGGTGTTCTATCTTATGCAAATAGAGGAGTAAGCCAAGGGATGCGAAACGGTTTTATTGAAACGCGAAGACAGAAAGACTAATAGCCACGTGCCGTAATTTTCGGTAGTTCGTGGCAAAACGATAGTGAGCGTGAATCAGGCAGGGACCTTACCGGGGAGACTTCATTTAATGGAAGGGGGTGACAACCGTGATGGAATTTCCGTGGCCAAAATGGATGGAGCTCGTAACCGCCGGGGTGGTGACTGGTGTTTGCATAGTTGCACTTGTGATTATTTCCCGTATCCAAGAACCTAAGGAGAAAGCCGATTAGGACTCGGCCCTGCAAATCCATAACCTTTATTACTACCTTCATTGCCTTGGGCTTCTTGGTTTTGGGGCTTTTTACTTCTTCGTTGCCTCCATATGTGATCCTTAGTAATGTGATCTGAGTACCTATGTGTTGTGGTTTCGGTGTGGCTCCCAAAAGTCAGGTACCTGGTATTTGTCAGAGATTTGGCCAAATTCAAGATCGGCCATGTCGTATCTTCACTTGGAGGTTGTGCTTCCGAACCAGAATCTCCACTACTTCACCCCCCACCGGTCGGTTTCCAGCAGCCTATGATTTGTCTTTAATACCTTGAATCGCTGGATGTTGTTAAGATCAAATGCCGCAAATTCTCGATCACAAGAAAGTGTCGGGGTTCTGGAGACTAAGATTCCTTCAAAATAATCGCCCACCAGAAGCCAATCCTATAACAGAAGCTCACTTACGATTCCACATCGTATATTTGACTATTTCCTCCACTAACCAGCGGAATGGCAGACAAGCTGATGTCTTCCCCACAATTGCTCGTTTTTGGTTGGGTTTGCCAGCGGGCTCCCTTGTGGCACGGGCTTTGCTCGTCCCCCTGTGCACTTGGTTGTGCAGAGTACAACGGCCGGTAAGATTGCGGCGCAGGATATAGTCGAATGTATTCTTGATGAGCTATTAGAGATTACGAGCAACATCCTTTGCCAGGAGTCTTAGTTTTCCGCCCGGAGTGTTGACATGAAGAAGAAAGAATACTTTAATAAGCTGCTCAGTCAAAGATTAGATGAGCTTTTGACAGAACCCAACGAGATTGCCGGTAGTAAGACCGGCTTTAGGGATCACTCTCCTGATTACCTTGACCGGGGATCCATGGAGTCCGATACAAGTTTTGCCTTTCGCATTAAAGAAAGGGAAAGCATCCTGATAAGAAAAACCAAGGATGCGTTGACCAGGCTTGAAAATGGCACTTTTGGTATCTGTGACGAATGCGGAAAGGAGATTCCCGAAGGTAGATTGAAGGCCCGGCCTGTAGCCGCCTTGTGCATTAAATGTAAGGAAACGCAGGAGGCTGAAGAGACAATCGGGGAATAGAGGGGAAGGGGGATAGGGTAGCCGAGAATAGGCAAACATGTTCGTCGTCAATGAACGGCCATTAATAAGCCTTGTAAGAAGGAGTGTGCTATGAACGGATGGATAAAGGTTTTTTTCGCAGTAACGTTGTTGTTCTCCTCGGTTGTTGACGGGTCCTGTGGTACAGATGTGAGAGGGCTTGTCAGAGGAGCGCTGAAGACTTTGGGGACGCAGAGAGGGGACGTCAACCTCTGTGTTCTAACCGATTCCACATATGTAAACTTGGCTGGTAGGAGCACGGAAGAATATGTGGATATGGTAGAAAAAGAAACAGGCTGCTCTGTGGGAAAGGGCAACCTTCTACTTTTCCGCCGCCCTTCAAACTACCATTTGATTATTGCTTTGTACAAGCGGGACACAAAAGAGTGTGTCGTTATTAGATATGATGGTCAGGAAGGAAGGGTCGGGAAGCTCCATATAGGGGACGAATACGTTTACGAGCCGGATTTCTGGAAGAAAGCAAGCACAGGGGTGAGTGGTTCGGACACTTCTGGTATTGTAAGTATTTTACGTGCTTGGTCTTTAGGAGCTCCTTACGATTTTCTCAAAAGTGCGGAGATCCACGGTGATGCCTGTCCGGGACTTGCGTGGGGTTATTTCACAGCCAAGGCCGTCCAGAAGCAGTATCCCTTGAGGACGGGAGAGGAGTACGTCTTCATAGCCTGTCCGAACAGTTGCAAGGATGACGCTATCCTGGTATTGCTTGGCGTGACCCCTGGTAAGAGAACCTTGTTCGTGAAGAAACTGACGGAGGATCAGAGGAAACAACTGTCAGAAGAGAAGGGTGCTGGAATTTTGGTCAAGTGGAACCAATCGCAGAAAAGAGGTGAGGGGGCAGTGCTTGCCATTGACATGGACAAAATCCGTCAGACAATTAGTTACAAGACATCCTCGAAGCCCAATGCCAAAGCCATGAATATTGCTCAACTCATCCCACATCTCAACAGCTCGGAAGAATTTATCAAAGTGGTGAGGGAGTTTGCGGTCACCCCAGAACTCATGGAAGGACTAATGAGTGCTGGGAAAAATCCCTATGAAGTCATAGGGCTGAGCAGAAAGCTGGTACGGGAGACCAAGTAGAGAACAGAAGGCTTCTTCCTAGGCTTAACAGATTTACATGGACACTGCTGCACGCAGCCTTGGTGCCCGATCTGTGTTGGTTGGCTGGTTCCTTTAAGCTGTCATATGGCAGAGTTGGTCAAAGAGCAG
>JAQBAU010000230.1:0-7496 GCA_032126655.1 Desulfobacterales bacterium | reverse complement strand
TTTTTTGCGGCTAACGCCTTGAAAACAGTATGGCCCTTCGGGTCTGCCGATTTCACCGGATCTTCTTTGTTGGTGGGCACTTGAAGTACCTTAGTACGTCGGCGCACCCACCGCCGCGAATCTCCGGCAAACTTGACAGACGGTGGATCCGGGGAGCTGGCCATCATTGAAAGAGGGGCTTCGTTCATGGTATGTGTCACTGAGGCTCATGGGACTTGAAAGACATCTCTTTCGCCAACAAGGAATCGGGTATGAAAAGTCGAATGATAGTCATAGCTGTGAGTTTGGCTGCCAGCGTGATTCTGGCAATGACGGCCAGCGCGTCCACATTTGTTAACATCGATCGTCCCCCAGAAGCAGAGGGACCCACGCAGGTGCGTGTTGGGATCTTCGTCGTGGATGTGGACGACATCCAGACGGATGGCCAGAGTTTTACCGCCAACGTGGTCTTCCGATTGCGGTGGAGTGACCCGCGCCTTGCCCACGACGGTCCGAGCAGAATCGCCCGACCCCTTGACGAAGTCTGAAATCCGCAAATCCAGATCGTCAATCAGCAGAAAATCTGGCACACGTTTCCCGACATTGTTAACATCTCTCCGGAAGGGGAGGTCCTGTACCGTCAGCGCGTGTGGGGTGCGTTCTCTCAACCGCTTGAGCTGCGCGAATTCCCGTTCGATCAACAGACTTTCACGATTCAGCTGGGCGCTGCGGGCTACGGGCCTGATGAGGTCGAGCTAGTGCTGGAACCGGATTGGGTGAGCGGGATAGCAGAGCGTTTGTCTGTCCCTGACTGGGACATCCTTGGCTGGACAGCGGAAGGTGGACCCTTTAGACTCACCCCCAAAGGACCGGCCCCCATCGCGGGCTTTGCATTTTCCTTTGAGGGCAAGCGGAAGAGTGGCTATTTCGTTATCAAGGTCATTATCCCGCTCATTCTCATTGTGGCCATGTCCTGGATCGTCTTCTGGATCGACCCCAAGGAATCAGGGGTTGGGATCAGCGTCGCCATCACCACGATGCTTACCCTGATTGCCTACCGGTTTGCTGTAGGGACGGAAGTGCCCAGGGTCTCTTACCTGACCAGGCTGGACTATTTTATTCTGGGCTCCACAGTCCTGGTCTATGCCACCTTAATTGAAGTGGTCATTACTGCTATGTACGCTAAGACCGAAAGGCTCGCCAAGGCGCGGGCAATCGATCGCTGGTCGCGCTGGCTCTTCCCGGGGACGTTTGTGTTGATGGGCCTGGACGCCCTTGTATTTAGTCTGCTGATATGATGGAGGAAAACACGGTCTATTCTCCCGTCTTTACAATCCTCAAGAGTCTGATAAGCAAAGTGCAGGGATTTGGCTCTGCAACTCGTCTTACTGAAAGGTCGCGCCTTGACAGTTTGTACCTGCTTCGTTCATAAAATGTTCAGATCCGAAGAAGAGGCAAAAGCGTTTTTCTCAAGAGTAAAACAGGTGACGGAAACCGGCAACTCACTGTGGCATGAATACAGAAGTCAGAGAGACGGCAGGTATTTCCTTCGAACCCTGAGCCCGGTTAAAGGAGCGGACGGAAAAGCAATAGCAGTAACCGTGGTTTCAAAAGACATCACCGAGCGCAAGAGCCTTGAAGCCCAACTGCAGCATGTCCAAAGGATGGAGGCTATAGGGACCTTGGCCGGTGGCATCGCACACAACTTCAATAACTTGCTCATGGGAATCCGAGGACACCTGTCCTTGATGTCTCTTGATGCCGATGATGCCGGCGCCATTCGTGACCGGCTGAAGAAGATGGAACAGCTGGTTGAAAGCGGTACCCAGCTAACCTCACACCTTCTTGGATATGCGAGGGAAGGAAGATATGAAGTCAAGACCATCAGTCTGAACCAGTTGGTGACTGAGACTGCTGACACTTTTGGTTTGACCAAAAAGGAGATCACAATTCATCTTGAACTTGCTGACGATTCGTTGGGCATTCAGGCCGACTATGGACAGATTGAGCAGGTTCTGTGGAATCTGTTTGTAAATGCTTCGGATGCCATGCCTGGCGGTGGGGATCTTTTCTTGAAGACGATGAGCGTCACGAACGAGGATATGAAAGGGAGACTCTATGTCCCGAAGCACGGAAATTATGTCCTGCTAATGGTGACTGACACAGGCGAAGGTATGGACGAGAGAACCATGGGGCGAGCCTTTGACCCCTTCTTCACGACCAAGGGGATTGGGCAGGGCACAGGTCTTGGCCTTTCTTCTGCCTACGGTATTGTCAAGGCACACGGCGGCTACGTAGATGTGGAATCCAAGTTGGGAAGCGGGACCACCTTTAAGGTGTATTTGCCAGCATCGGAGAAAAAGGTGAAGGAAGTCGTAAAGTCTGCTCCAGAAGTTGTCAAAGGAACCGGCTCGGTCCTACTGGTAGACGATGAGGAACTGGTTTTGGGAGTAAGCAAGGAGTTGTTGGAAGTGATGGGCTACCACGTGCTCGCAGCCAAAGACGGCAAAGAAGCTGTCGAGATTTACAGGAAGAATCAAGATGACATAGACATTGTCGTCTTGGATATGGTCATGCCCGGTATGGGCGGTGGCGAGGTTTTTGACCGTTTGAAGGGAATCAACCCGAATGTGAGAGTTTTGCTGGCTAATGGTTTCGCTGTTAACGGAGAAGCCACCCAAATTCTGGAGCGGGGTTGTAACGGTTTTATTCAGAAGCCGTTCAACATGAACGAACTGTCAGAAGAAATAGAACAGATCATGAATATGCCATAGGGGCACACTCACACACCATGGCTTTGTGGCATGCGGGACAGGGAATCGCACCCCTTGCTTGCACATTGCAAGCGTGCCTAATCAGCAAAGCCTGAGAATTTGCTCCCGTAGTCTCTTCTCAGTGAACCCCGAGCTTGTCCTGAGAGAAATCTTCGATTCCTTTCTCTTGGACAGTCTCAATCGGAAGAGGATCGTACAGGTCAAAACTCGAACCCCACGCACGCGCCACCAGCTTCACAAGACCGTGAACGTCTTGCTGTGTCATTTTGTAGCTGTTGTCGTCTTTGAACTTGCAAGACTGGCACGGCAAGTCTCGCAAGCCACGCAGGGCTGCTGATCTAAGGCACGGGCTATAATGGCGACAGTCTATGTTTCTCATCTTCCCATCAGGTGTAAGAGGTTGTGCGGCAAGATTCTCGGATCATTACGCCCCTGAATGCCCTCCACGCGGCTTTCCTCCCTCCTTTTTCTGATCTTTTGCCATTTCTTTCAGGGCATTCCCCAATTGGCTTTTTGGGTCGATATCTCCAGGGTCAAGGTCCAAGACAGCCTGAGAGATCCTTGTCCGGTAGTCTCCCTTGAACCTGTCTATCCCGAACTGTTGAGAAGCAATGAAGGATAGCCGGTCCACAACATTGCAGGCCTGAACAATAGTTCTGCCTTGCTCGCGGTCCGCAATGGCGGCTACGGCCTTGATGCCCGCTCTTTCATAGTTTCTCAATTTAAAGCTGGTAGGATACTTCTTTGGAGCAACCATGAAGATACCGTCCCCTTGACACTACTTTAGGCACAAAAGGCTACCAGGTAATAAAAGTAGTGTCAAGGGATTTTTTGTTTTTTTTGGCCGTCATCCCTTAGGCGGCGCTGATAGATGAATGTCGTCGTAGCTGATATGTAAGGTCCCTGCCAATTTGTCATAGGTCGACACCTGAGCCATCGGGTTTTTCAGACTTGATTTCTTCCCCGCAATGCTGTATTTCGGAGTTCTTCAGTAACGGGTGTTGATGGTCGAACTGACCGTCATCTCGAAAGGAGGGTGTCATGCAAAACATCTCACGTAGGATGCAAGGGTTTTCGCTCTGGAGCATTGTCTTGACCGCATTTGTTATTTCAGGAACGGCGGCTTGTCTGAACGGCTGCGGATCGACGTCGGACTATGAAACTGCAGTACAAGAACGGGACACGTTGTCAGATCGCGTTCGAAGACTCGAGGCAGAGAATGAAAGCCTTAAGGCCAGGCTGCAAGGCCAGACAAGCACATGGGGCGACCGCATCATAGCCTTGGATGAAAATGTACAGGATCTTGACGCCCAACTTCAGGCAGAGAGGGATTCGGCCAAGGCCACGCGTTCCCTTCACGACGATCTGGTTTCCGATCTCAAGAGCGAGCTTTCGGCCAAGGAGGTTAAAGTTGATTTGATGAAATCGGGCATTCGGGTCAGCATGCCCGGTGAGGTTCTGTTTGGGTCGGGATCTACCAAATTGACAGATTCAGGACGCGAGATGCTGTTAAAGGTGGGCGCCAAGCTCAAAGATACCAACTATCAGACTGTGGTCGCGGGGTTTACCGACAACGTTCCTATTGGAGGAGCATTGGCACAGCAGTACCCCAGTAACTGGGAACTCGCTGGTGCCCGTGCGGCTCGGGTTGTCCGAGTGCTAGAGGCGGGGGGGGTGCCCAGTGAGCGGTTAATCTCTGTTTCCTTTGGTGAGAACCAGCCCTTGGCCTCGAATGATAACGAAGAGGGCAGGGCTCAGAACCGCAGAATCGAGATCCGACTCAGGCCAGTCGAGTAGTCACGACAGGCCGGGGTTCAAGCAAGGGGAAAAAGGGGTTGGCAGCTCATGCTGTGACTCCTTTGTTTCTTTGGCAGATAGAAAGGGGTTACCCCAATAGATTCAACCCTCTGCAGCGAGGAGAATCACCAAAGATGGGTTCTATACGAAGGTTGCGCAAAGGGAGCAATCATAGGAGGGAGAATAAATGGCAAGAGGTGGATCAGAGAAGGGTGGAACGAAGCAGGTCAAATCTGCTACCAAGGGTGCAGTTAAGAGAAAGACACCCTTAAAAAGGCCCGGTTCAGCGGATCTGGGGATCAAGAAGCAGTATCTCAAAAGCAGAAAGACCTGCAAGGTGACATTCAGGTTGCCCAGGATCGCTGCCCCCAATGCCAAGGTTGTATGCATCGTGGGCGATTTTAACGGGTGGGGTATTTATGCCAACCCTATGAAGAAGTTGAAGACTGGAGACTTCACCATTACCCTCGAAGTCGAACCTGGGAGGGAATATCAGTTTCGCTATTTGATCGACGAATACAGATGGGAAAATGACTGGAATGCTGACAAGTACGTCAAAAGCCCCTATGGGAGTGACAACTCTGTCATCATAGTCTGATCTGTTGTTTAACGCCCCTCTTCAATATCTCTACCAAGGTTCGCGGCTGCATCCATATGTGGTAAGTAGTCTGCCACGGGGGGGAGAATATCAAATCGTTCAAAGGAGATGACTTATGTCGAATTTGGCCCAAAAGCATACCAAGATAACGTCTTTCTACCTCCTTACGAAATCCAACCCCAAGTTGAGATCAGAACTCCGCCAGCACTCGAAGTGGAAAAAAGCGGTACTGGTGATACCTCTTCTGGCATCTGAATTTACGGATGCCGAGAACCGACCGGTCTTTGAAAATATATTGAAAAACCTTCGCCCCGCTTCCTACCTTTCTCGTATTATTCTTGGACTTGACCAGGCCGATTCATCAGACGCACGCGAATTAGCTCGTTTACTTGATGACCATGGGTTGAAGAATTGCCTAATCCAGCACAATGACGGTCCCGGTTACTCCTCCATTTATGACAAGCTGTCAGAGGCGGGGTTTAACCTCGACGTGAGGGGGAAAGGGAGAAACATGTTCCTTTCCTTTGGGATTGCCATGGCATTGGGGGCCCGAAGCGTAGGCCTTATAGACGCGGACATCCGTACCTTCAGAAGAGCGCATCTGGACCGATTATTTTATCCGGTCCAGGTCTTGAACTACCAGTTCTCCAAGGCCTTCTATGCCCGCTTGAACGACGGACAGATGTATGGCCGGGTAAAAAGGCTATTGCTCGATCCTTTGCTGATCGCCCTCAAACGGAAATTTACTGAAACCAAGGAAGAAAAGATACTGCGCCTGGTAGATTTTCTCCTGACATTTAATTATCAACTCTCCGGAGAAGTCGTTTTTGACACGAGCCTCCTTAAACGCATGCACTTTGCCATGAACTGGGGCGTGGAAGTCTTCACGCTCATAGAAGTGTACCGCAAGGCAACGAATATTGCTCAAGTGGAGATTTGTGATGGCCCCTTTGATCACAAGCATCAGTTTCTGTCTCGATCAGACAAGGATAAAGGCCTCCACAAAATGGTGGTCGATATTGTCACAACACTCTTGAGTGCCCTGGTTATTGAGGAGGGGTTGGAAATCTCGGATCATTTCGTCAGAGATCTTACTGTGACTTATCTGGATGTCGCAGATAACCTAATAAAAATGTACGGAGACAATGCTGCGTTTTCCGGCCTCGAGTATGAAGCCAACGTGGAAGAGGAACTGGTTCATGGCATCGTTAAAGATGCAATCCTGCATGCAGGGGATCTGCTAGTTACGCCTTATCGGCTTGCCGAGCGCTTCAGTGCTTTTGTAGGCAGTCACAAAGCCTTTGATCCTTTTGTGGCATCTGGCTTGCTAAAAGCAATTTCCAAGTCGGCCAAAAAGAGTCGAGACCAGCTTTTTGAAACGCCTCACACTGTTTCCTGGGAGAGGGTTGAGCGAAAAATGCCCAGTATTCTTTATGACATTATTGATGTCGTGGAGAAGGAAAAGCGGCTTTACGTCAAATAATTGATTAACGACAGGGAAGCGCAAGTAAAAGGGGTTACAGCTTAGGCTGTAACCCCTTTATTCTTCTGGTAGGCGGTTGGTGATATGAACCGCAGAATTCTACCGCGCAAATGTATCGATCTCACGGGATCGATAGAAAACCAATTGCGATTGTATTGTTTCTCTAGTCTATGACGAAATGTGCCCGTCTGTTCAGTGCCCAGGCCTCTTCGCTGGTTGCTGGATCGAGCGGTTTCTCTTCGCCATAACTGATGGGTGTAAGTCGTTCAACTGCGACTCCCATATCCACCAGAAAAGTCTTGACACTTTGGGCACGTCGATCCCCGAGAGCTATATTGTATTCATTGCTCCCGCGTTCATCGCAGTGGCCTTCGATGATAGCTGAGACGTCAGGATTGTCTTTCAGCCATTCCGCATTGTCCTTCAGCATTTCCTGGACATCAGGAGTGAGAGCTGCCTTGTCATACTCAAAGTAAACATTCTCATGCGGGAACTTTACTATGGCCGGCTCTTCCACGGGCGCCTTTACCACGGGCGGCTCTTCCACGGGCTCCGCTGCCACAGGTCTTTCTCTTACGTCCGGAACCCATTCAGGCCCACACTCAGGTTTGGCACAGGAAACTACAAACATGAGCCCCGGAATTACCAGCGCAAGCGCCAAGCCTATCCAGAACCTTCTTGTCATAATCCTACCTCCTCTGAAGCAATAGTTAGTTGCTCAAACTTGTTTTTGACGTACTGTCGTCCAGGCGTGTGTGGCTCCCGGCGGCCGATGGGAAATGATCTCAGCCATCCTCTTTGAAACTTTATAATTACTTGAAACCGGGTAAAAAGTCAAGTGTTCAGAATCCTATGCTTCATCAGG
>JAQBAU010000229.1:0-6147 GCA_032126655.1 Desulfobacterales bacterium | reverse complement strand
TCAAGGGGTTCGGTTTCAATTTCCCCTCTCTCTCCGAAACGGTCCTGGCTCCCACCAAGAACCCGCTTCCGTACGTGCGGAGAGACCGGTTCGACTGTTTCCTCGCACAGGGCAGCGGTGCCGAGCTAAAGGACGGGGTGCGGTTGGTCGGGATCGAGCAGGAGAAAGACGGGTTCAAGATCCTCTGCACGCGTTCGCGCAAGGACGGCAAGACGACCCAGGTCACCTTCCGCGCAAGGTATGCGGTCGCCGCGGATGGCATGAACTCTCGCGCTGTGAAGTGCTTCATGCCCGACGCACAGCGCGGCATGCCGGTGACAACCGGCATCCAGAAGTTCTACCGGGGTGAGATCGATCTCGACCCAGACTATTTTCACCTCGTCTTTCATCGTAACGTGGGGTTCTTCCCCTGGGTGAACATGAAGGGGGAACGAGTTGTTGTCGGCGTTTCCGGACTCGAGCACCGAAAAGCGATCCGGTATTTCGACAACTTCGTCGCCCTGCTCGAAGCACGTTTCGGCCTCAAGATCAGGGAACTGCTCCGAGAAGAGGCGATGGCCGGCTACATGATGGCCTATCTCAATCACTTCGTGCTCGGCCAGGGGAACTTCCTGGCGGCCGGCGACGCGGCCGGGTTCATCCACGGTGCGGAAGGCATCTCCGCGGCCCTGGTGAGCGGCGATCTGGCGGCTCAGGCCATCCTGCAGGCCGACAAACTCGACAGCAAAGCCGTGGGCCTGTACCGGAAGTGCGTTCGGGGGGAGGTGGATCGCTGTCTGGACAACCTCAATCCCTTGCGCATGTCCAAAAACGCACCCATGATCGTTGACGGCAAGGCGATCAGGGAGAAGCAGTCCCTGCAATCGCTCCGTCTCATCTACAAGGACCTCAAGGCCTTTGCAGCCCAGGACATCGGGCTCAAGGAATCAGGCATGGGCAAGGTCGCAAAGAAGAACATGATCCATCACCTGCTCCACCGTCGCTACCCCATCGAATTGTAGAGTGGAGTCAGAACCATGAAATCCTACCGTGAAGAACTCTGGTTCAACGTACCCACCCGCAGGGCCCTGATCAACATCACCCCGCATGTGGACAAAGCCCTGAAGAAGAGCGGCATCCAGGAGGGCTTGTGCCTCGTCAACGCCATGCACATCACCGCCAGCGTCTTCATCAACGACGATGAATCCGGGTTGCACCACGACTACGACATCTGGCTGGAGAAACTCGCCCCCCACGAACCCGTCTCCCAGTATCGCCACAACATAGGCGAGGACAACGCCGACGCCCACATGAAGCGCCAGATCATGGGCAGAGAGGTCGTGGTGGCCGTCACAGGGGGCAAGCTCGACTTCGGCACATGGGAACAGATCTTCTACGGCGAGTTCGACGGCCGGCGCAAGAAGAGGGTCCTCGTCAAGATCATCGGTGAGTGATCCTGCCGGGTCTAGCGTCAGTTTCCTAGTTGGAGCACTATCTGAGAGGCATTTTCATTGTAACGCTCCGGTTTTTCGAAAGAAAATGGAAGAAAGGCCGGTTTGTTCTGTGTATACACTGACGGCGAAAAACAGTGAAGGGATAGGATATCTCAGGGATGTGCGAGTCTGTCAATAGCAAGGATCCTGCAGAGCTTCTCTTGCAGGGGGGTTCGTTGGGATGGGACGTATTGGGCCCTCAGGCGGCCCCGTCCCGATTTGGACTCGGGTGGATAGAGGTTGAGGATCTCCGTTACTTCAAAAAGCTGTTCATACAGAGAAGGTATCGAAAGACGGATCCCTGCGTGGGCGGCTTTGCGTTGAAGAAGGGAAGAGAGCATCAGAGCCAAGACACAGTAGAAGGCGTGCACACGCAGTTTTGGGTCGGTCCAGTGGAACGCAGGGGAAAAGCTGACCCAATGGGGATTTTTCATTTGCTTGAACGCATCCTCAACATGGTGTTGTGCCCGACTGCCAAGGATGATTTCTTCCGTGCTCCATTTGTGATTGTTGGTGCACAAAATGCGCTTGCCGAGTCGGGAACGCTTGAGTCTTTCAAATGCGGCGGCATCCGTCCAGAAGAGAAAATCCAGCCTTCCATCGGACTCGATGATTTCTGTTTTGAGAATCTCGGAAACATATTGTCCTGAGGTGATCGACTCAAGATGCTTCTTCAGAGACTCCCGGGTGTATCCCTTGCCTCGGGCTTTTGGCTGTTGACTACGACGAAGTTTTGTACGCAGTTCTTGGAGGGCAACACGTTTTTTTCGTAATGCGGTCTTGATTCCGGCAATTTGGCCGGCCAGAAGCTTCTCGCTCCGAGTGACTACGACCGAACGCTTCTGGTCCCAAACTTCCTTTTCTGTCCGGTAAGCGGAGGTCCCCTTAAGGCGGGGATCGGAAAACGATTGAAACTTTTGCAAAGGGACGTCCAGAAGATCCTTATGATAGGTTACCGTCAAGGAGGTGATAAAGTGGTACTCACTGTTGTCGATTTCCTGCATGTTTTCCTTCGAGGTGTTTCCGCCATCAAAGACGAGCGTGACATGCTCACACTGCTTGGCAAATTGACGATAGCGGGCAACAAGGTTTTCGGCAACCGTTGCGAACATGGCCGCATCGTTTTGGTTTCCGGGATAAACATGGGAGAGCAAAGGCACATGAAAATCCGTGCTGACAAGAAGTGCAAGGCCAATAATTCGCAGATCTTTCCGCTTGCTTTTCGCATGGCCTCGCTGTGCCAGCACCGATAAGGTTTGGGTATCGATGAAGGTGTCGAAATTCGTAGCATCAAACAGCAGTGTCTTTAGATCGACGTTGAAGTGTTCAACCAATCGGCGGGTGAATTGTTCTTCAATCTTGGCGATGGTCTCTTCATCCAGATACTCCATGTGGTCCCAAAATCGCTGACTGGTCAATGAACCTTTGGATGTCGGAAGAAGCCGATGCAGAACCGTTTTGCGATACCAGTCGTAGAGAGAAGATTTACTTGTGGAAGCCACGCAGCGGTTCAGTGCAGCCAGGAGCATGTACTGGCCACAGGATAAGCCCTGATCACGCTTGTACGTATGGCGATCGATGATACCGACAACGTCCAGTTCTGCTGCGATATTCCACAATGCCGCCAGGGGGCCGAATTGAAAGACCCTAGCTTTGACAGGCCTGCCGTCTGCTTTTTGAAGGCGCCTGAGCAATCCGTCTGCTGTTCCCAGATGCATGAGCACGATGGGCCGCGGTTTCCCATTGACCCGACGAGATTCGACAATTTGCCAGTACGTATGTCCACGCGAGACTTTCTTCTGTATGGTAGCCATGATATCAGTGTATACAAATGGGCACACTTTGTCAAGAAGAATTTTGAAAACTTATCGACGTAACGAATCGTATGTATTTTACTATTGGACGCTCATGTTGTTCCAGGGATGGGAATTCTTTGATCGAGTGGAGAGACGAAGGGCTATTAATCAGTGTATACATATTCAGGAAAAACCAAACATTGAACCGAGTATTAACAACCCTTTGATTTTAAAGAAGAAATTATCTGTCAGCACTCCTCAGACAGGGGAAAATATAATCATTTGGCGGGATAACTAGGAAACTGACGCTAGCACACACTTAACACAGGGGGCATGCGGTGTTATATATGGCGCATGCATATTTCCGGTCAACATTTTACCAAATCCGTTCTCGGCCGTATTCAAGAAACGGTCCAAACAGAGCCGGCCATTTCCAGGCTGGAGTTGTCACGGCGGATTTGCCAATGGCTGAATTGGCGTTCGCCAAGCGGCCGACTGCAACAGATGAGTTGCCGTAAGGCGTTGGCAGAATTGGACCGTCGAGGCATTGTGCATCTGCCACGGCAACAGAGGACTTACGGCTTCGAGCGGTCTGCTACCAACCGGATTGAACCGGACATTGCTGAGTTTCAGGGCACTTTGGCCGAGTTGGGCGAACTCACCGTTGCCCCTGTAAGCAGCCGATATGCCAAGGAATCTAAGGTTTGGTTTGCGCTTCTGGATCGCTACCACTATCTTGGAAGCGGGCCCTTGTGCGGAGCCCAGATCCGATACGTTGTAAGAAGTGCCACGCATGGCTACCTTGGGGCATTGGCCTTCAGTTCGGCGGCATGGGCACTTGGGGCTCGGGACAAGTACATTGGATGGACCGAAGCGGCTCGCAGAACGAACCTGCCTCTTGTGGTCGGGAACGATCGTTTTTTGATCGTGCCGACGACCCGTGTGGAGAATTTGGCCTCCCATGTGTTGTCCTTGGCCCTGAAACGGTTTCCGGATGACTGGGAGCAACGGTACCATACTCGCCCTCTACTGGTGGAGACGTTTGTCGACCCGAGCCGTTTTGCGGGCACCTGTTACAAGGCGGCCAACTGGAGGCATGTAGGAGAAACCGCAGGGCGTCGAGACGGGATAGCCAAGAAAGTCTTTGTGTATCCTCTTTGTCCGAAGTGGCGTGAAGTTCTTTGCACCGAACCGCAGATGCGGCTGGGCGACAGACCGCGACCGGAAGCGCCGGCGCATTGGGCCGAGGAGGAATTCGGCACGGTCCGCCTGTATGACAATCGGCTGAAAGAACGACTTTATAGGATTGCTCAGGATTTTTGCAGTTGCCCTCAGGCCAACATTCCGGAAGCTTGTGGCTCCAAAGCTCGAACGATGGGAGCTTACAGATTGTTTCAAAACGAGAAGGTAACCATGGATGTGGTGCTTACCGCTCACAAGGAAGCGACCATCGAACGTATTAAACAACACCCTGTGGTGCTCGCCCCGCAAGATACTACCACGCTGAATTACACTACGCACCCGATGACAGAGGGACTGGGGCCGATCAACAATACGGATGACACGCTGATCGGCTTGCTGCTTCACGACACCTTGGCCTTTACCGAGGACGGTACGCCTCTGGGCATTTTGGACGCCCAGTGCTGGGCTCGAAATCCGGAAGAGAAGGGCAAGCGCTATCGGCGAAAAACATTGCCGATTGAGCAAAAGGAGAGCATGAAATGGCTGCGCAGCTTTCAGAGGGTCCGGGAAGTTCAGCAGCTGTGTCCGGAGACGATGCTGGTCAGCATTGGGGATCGCGAATCGGACCTCTATGATCTGTTTCTGGAGGCGAACAAAGATCCCGGGGGCCCCCGACTGCTGGTACGAGCGGAGAAGAGCCGCAACCGAAAAGTAGAGCAGCAGTTCTTGTGGGATTTTATGGACAGACAGGACGTAGCAGGCTCGTTGCAGATTCATCTGCCTCGCAGGGGATCGAGGAAGGCGCGCGACCCCTGGCTGGATATCCGTTTTGCACAAGTGGAATTGCAGCCGCCCACACGTCTGGTCTCTGCTGGTTCTGTACGGGTATGGGCCGTTTATATACGTGAACGGGACCCTGCAGAAGAGGTCAAATCGCCCATTGAATGGATGCTGCTGACCACTGTAGAGGTAAGAAGCTTTGAAGATGCCCAAAAACGGGTGGAATGGTATTCGGGACGTTGGGGTATCGAGGTCTATCACCGGACGCTGAAAAGTGGGTGCCGCATCAAGGACCGCCAACTGGGAACCGCCGATCGGCTTGAAACCTGTCTTGGCGTGGATATGGTTGTGGCCTGGCGAATTTACCATTTGACCATGCTCGGTCGAGAGGTGCCGGAAGTGCCGTGCACCGTATTCTTCAAGGATATCGAGTGGAAAGCCCTGTGTTGCTATGTCAACAAGAATCCGGTGGCTCCTGAAAAACCACCTACCTTGCGTGAAGCGATCTATATGGTGGGCGGTATCGGGGGACATCTTGGAAGAAAAAGCGATGGTTTCCCCGGCACCCAAACCCTCTGGCGCGGTCTGCAGCGTCTGGATACAGCAACGGAAATGTACGCTATCCTTACCCAACAAGATCCTCCTCATCCGATGCAATCCGGCCCCTAACCCACTGTGCCTAGTGTGGGTAAAGGTCAGCTTTGAGGGAGAGGGCCAGGGTGAGGGTGTCTTCAAAGCACCGTCATTCCCACTACAAACAATCCGAATACCCACAGTTCCTGCAGACCGAGCATCCCCCTTCTCTTTCGAGAGGACCCTGGCAATCCGGGCATGCACCCCGCAAGAAGAGCATGGCCAGATCCTTCTCAACGAGGTCGTCGGCCGCCTGATCGAGGCGCGTGGAGTTAGGGCCAGCC
>JAQBAU010000228.1:0-20588 GCA_032126655.1 Desulfobacterales bacterium | reverse complement strand
CGCAATTGCCTGGTCGACGTCCCCCCTGTTTCGATAGTTTGCCCCCAGGCTGGCATAGTCTATAGCAGAGTGAGGATCGATTTCCACTGCCGTGCTGAGATTCTCTATGGCCCTGTCATAGTCCTTGATCTGAAAATAGGCGAAACCAAGCGTACTGTAAATCTCTTTCACCATGGGAGCTGCTTCCTTTGCTCTTTTCAGATGAGAACAGGCCTTATAGTACTCGCCAAGATAGTTGTAGCTTGTTCCCAGGTAGATCAGAATCCCGACCAGGTCCTCCGGCTGAGGTTCGAGACGGAGCGCCTCTAAGAACTTCTCGGCCGCCTTGGCATAGTCCCCCTGCTCAAAATGGCAGAGCCCCGCATAGAAGTGTAAGTAATACGCATCATGATATTCCCGGTCCGCCCTGTCAAAGGCCTCTATGGCCTCTTCATACCGGCCAGTCTTTGTGTAACTGAGCCCGAGTCTGAAGAATATGGATGCGGCTTCCTCCTCTGGAGACAGCGCAAGCGAACGCCTGTAGTCTTCTATGGCCCGGACATGGTTTTCAGCATCCTGGTTGAGCGTTCCAATATGATAAAGAAGGGCCCCCACCTCCTGAGCCGTTGCTTCCGGCAGGGACAAACCCGAAAAGGATTGCGCCACCTCATCCCGACAGGCAAGGCAATCTCTTTTTGCTCTCCCCTTAACCTCGTATTCTTCCATCATCTGATCCACACGGACTCCTGAAGACACACTTCCCAGGCTCTCTTTCTTGTGAAATGCGTCCATGCAGACATATACCTCGCCGTCCTGGCCTGAGACAATAAGTGCGCCCGGGCACGGATCCGTCATGCCTATATGTTCGCATTCCAACCTGGCACATGAATCATCCAGAATATCCTGACGGCATACATTGAATACGGTCTCATTGGGCTCGCGGGTCACGTCATGACCGTAGTAGACTTTCTCGATCATGGCCATGAAGGTTTCATCCTGAGTCATAGAAGAAGTCGATCTATCCACAAGCAGACCCGGCAACAGGAAAGAACTCTTCAGCCCCTCCAGCAATCCCGAAAAACCAGTGCGCTCGATCTGACTGTCTGGAATTGCCACCGGCAGCAACATGAGTCTTGGAACTTCCTGGTGCATGAACCCTTCCCGGTCAAACTCGCTGGTGGCCCTTTTCAAGTACTGGTAGCAAAGCCGTATGTCTTCCAGTGATGCCGTGGACACGGGATGGACAATGTGAACGTAGACCCGGGCAAAGAGGTTCGCCCTGAGGTAATCGCTCACCTCCTTCTGCATGCGTTCAACCTGGGGCATGTTCTCGGGGAAATCTCCCGTCACGAGACAGAGGTTGGAAGTCAAGTTGGCATGCCATAGGAAAGCTGACAGCGCGGCGCAGAGCTGGTTCAGCCTTTGCTCGTCATTTTTGCCGAGGATTATGTATATCTTGTCAAGAGTGGGCATAGGGTGGTGTCCGTTCACCGACATCTGTTTGCTGTGGACCGTCACCTGTTGCGGGTTGCGAGTTGCGAGTTGGCAGTGATCGCCTTTTGTTTTTTCAATCGTCAATCTTCAATCATCAATATTCAATCATAGGCCGCCTACGAGACAATCCTCTTCCCCCCATCGAGCGAATTGGCTTTCCACAATTCCTGAACCTTCTGAATCTCGTCATAGGTCATGTGGTCGGTTTCATACTGACAACCGACAGAGAGATACGCAGGGCGATCGTTGTTCAGGGGGCGAATATTGTAGTCTGCGTAATGCCGGGCCATGGGCGTCCCAAAGTAGATCTGCATTTGCTGGGAATTCGTATTTCCCATGATCTTTACGTTGTTCTCTTTGACGAACTCCAGCGTTTTCACCGCATCTTCAAACGTCTCATAAGGAAGACCAAACATGGTGAAGAGTTCCACCTCGATATTCTCGTCCTGGGCCAGCCTGATAGCATCGGCCACGGTTTGAATCGAAACGTTCTTGTCCAATCTCGACAAGACCTGCTCCGAGGCCGACTCCAGTCCAAAGGCAATGGTGCTCACGCCTGCCCGTCTCATCTGTCTCATCAAGTCGGCTGTAACAAGATCTGCCCTCGTCTGCAACCAAATCTCGCTTTCAAGCCCCTCACTGAGGATCCTGTCTATCAGTTCGGTGAGGCGCTTAGGCTTGAAGGAGATATTTGGGTCTGCAAACCACAGCCTTTTGACCCCCTGCTTCTTTATCCACTTTATTTCCTCCATGACTCTGTCCACGGAGTGAAAGCATACCTTGCGGTTGAAGGCAGGGGGCGTGTAGCAATAGATGCAGTCGTGAGGGCAGCCGCGAGACGTCAGCATGATCGCCTCGCTCATATCTGCATAGTCAAAAACATCATCCAGGTAAGGAGAGGGGTATTCATCAAGGTCGGCAAGGCCCTCCAGTGGCTCTGTGTCATGGATGGCACCATCCCCGTCTTTGTAACTCGTGCCCAGCAGGTTTGAAAACGGGGTTTTGTTCTGGATAGCCTGGGCAATGTTCAGGAGAGTCACTTCACCCGAAGATCGACATATGTAGTCAATGTCCGGGAGCTCGGCAAGGGCTGCCGAGGGCATGAACGTCGCCTGCGGACCGCCAATGGCTACTTTGATGTTCTCGTCTACGGACTTGACCAGCCCGGCAAGGCCTATCACATAGAGCATGGTTCTCTGGTAGGCTGACAACCCGACGAGGGCCGGCTGAAAATCACTGATCAGCCGGCAAAGAGAGGCACGTGAGGCGGACGTGCCCTGCCCGAGAGTCAAGACCTTGACCGTGAATCCCTTGGATTTGAGAAAGGAAGCGATATATCCCAGGGAGATGGGCGTTGAGACCGGAGCAAAGGGATTTATTTCAATCAGAAGAACATTCACCAGGCCAATCTATAAGGAATAGGGGGGGTACGGTCAAGGGCAAAGATTTGGTGTTGCCCTGGACCGGAGACGTGTTATAAGGAATCGTCTTCTTCATAAAGACTCAGGAGCAGTAACCAACCAAATGCTTCAACACTTCTTCAACCCATCATCAGTGGCTGTTGTCGGCGCCTCTCAAAACCCTCACAAAATCGGTTATGAGATCCTGGAAAACATCGTCCAGTACAAATATCGTGGTGCCGTCTACCCGATCAACCCTAAGGCCGACGAGATTCTGGGACAAAAGGCCTATCCGGATCTCATGTCAGTACCCGGCAAGATAGATCTTGCAGTCATTGTCGTGCCTCCGGCACTGGTAATGGATGTCGTAGAACAGTGCGGTGAGAAGGGGGTTGATTCGGTGATTATCATCACCGCTGGCTTCAAGGAGACCGGGCCGGATGGTTCGCACCTCGAACAGGCACTTGCTGTCCGGGCCAGAGCGTTGGGTATTCGCGTGGTGGGCCCCAACTGTCTCGGCATCATCGACACAACAAGCTCCCTGAATGCATCTTTTGCAGAAGGCATGCCCCTTCCCGGTCACATCGGTTTCTTTTCCCAATCCGGCGCCATGTGTGTCGCTATTCTGGACTGGGCTCTGGGACAGAACATCGGCTTTTCAAGGTTTGTAAGCCTCGGCAACAAGATGGACATCTCTGAAGTGGAGACCATGCTTTCCATGGAACACGATGCGAACACGCGCGTAATTCTTGGGTACTCAGAAAGCATTGACAACGGGCCAAGTTTCATGAAAGCCGCTCGCCGCGTTTGTCAGACCAAGCCGATTATCATCATCAAGTCAGGTACAACGAGCTCAGGGGCCAAGGCCGCATCTTCACACACGGGGGCTTTGGCAGGCTCAGATAATGCCTACACTGCAGCTTTCAAGCAGTCCGGTGTCATACGTGCCAAGTCTATGCAGGACCTTTTTGGATACGCCATGGCTTTTGCCACCCAGCCCCTTCCAGAAGGTCCGAGTGTCGCCATCATCACCAATTCCGGGGGGCCAGGAATCCTGGCAGCCGATGCCTGTGACAGGAGTTCGCTTCACCTGACGCCCATTCGAAAGGAGACAGCAGATCGTCTTCGAGAGTTTCTCCCGCCGACTGCCGCGGTTTACAATCCCGTAGACATCATCGGTGATGCTACAGAAGAAAGGTATGAGAAAACCCTTGAGGTGATCCTTCAGGACGACATGCTCCACAGTGTACTGATTCTTCTGGCCCCCACCGCCGCAGTCGACGCGGAGGCTGTTGCCTACAGCATTGTGAAACTGGCAAAGAACGCCGACAAACCGATAATCACGGTCTTCATGGGAGAAAGAGGTGTGAGGAGGGCTAGGAGAATTCTCCAAGACCATTCTATACCGTCTTATGAATACCCTGAAGATGCGATATCAGCAATGGATGCAATGGTATCCTATCGCCGCTGGCGCGAGAAACCTCCCAGACAATACAGGCAGTTTAAAGGGGATACCGGCAAGGTCCGCCAGATTTTTTCCTCCATCATCAAGCAACACCGGCATGATCTGATTGAGAGTGAAGCACGGGAAGTCCTGAGGGCTTATGACTTCAGGCTTCCTGAGAACCGCATTGCCAAAACCACAAAGGAAGCCGTGAGAGCGGCATCCGAGATTGGGTATCCGGTGGTCATGAAGATTGACTCGCCCGATGTGCTCCACAAGAGCGATATGGGAGGGGTTCGAGTCGGACTTGAAGACGATGCTCAGGTGGAAGAGGCTTTTTTTGACATGACCTCCAGTATACGGCTCAGGCTGCCTGATGCACGGATCCTGGGCGTGATGGTCCAGGAAATGATACCACAGGGCAAGGAAGTAATCCTCGGGATTACGCGGGACATGCAGTTCGGCCCGATGATTATGTTCGGCCTTGGGGGAATCTATGTGGAGGTCTTGAAAGATGTGTCGTTTCGCATCGCCCCATTGAGCGTGGAAAGCGCTGATGCTATGATCCGCGAGATCCGAGCGTTTCCGCTCCTGCGCGGCGTGCGAGGGGAAGCACCTGCAGACATCGAAGGGATCCGGGATGCCTTGCTGAGGTTGTCTCAAATCGCAATAGACTTTCCCGAAATAATCGAAGCCGATATCAATCCACTTCTGGTCTGCCCGGAGGGTCAAGGGACAGTGGCCGTGGACGCCAGGTTTACGATACACGAATAAAGAGAATGTAGAATTATGAACGGCAATGTTCTGCCCCGATGTCATTTCGAGCGAAGCGAGAAATCTTAACCTCATGCAGTTAGAGACTGATAAGATTTCTCCCTACGGTCGAAATGACAAGAAAATGTAGGGGCGGGGTTTACCCCCGCCCGGGCGGGCGTAAAGCCCGCCCCTACACAGTCTTGCTCAACTTTAGGCACTGGACGCTAGGCAGACTGTTTGGCCATAGATGATCGCGTTGAATTAATGTTCGAGTAACTAGGAGAAAAACCATGGTTTCTTTATATATCGGATCCACAAAAGGATATTCCGGGAAGAATCTGACGGTCATGGGGATCGGGCAGCGATTTCTTAAAGATGGGCTCAAGGTAGGATATTTCAAGCCCTTTGGCCGGCTGCCGATGAAGGTAGACGGTGTCCTCACCGACAAGGACGCCTGGTTTATCCACAGGGTACTCTCGCTGAAAGATCCTGTAGATACGCTCTGCCCGGTGGTCATGACCCAAGACATGATGGTCGAAAGCTGCCGTGATGAATGCCCGGGACTGGACTTGAAGATTCAGGAGGCGTTTGACGTCGTATCAAAAGAAAAAGACGTTGTCCTGATTGGGGGAGCAGGTACCCTCGAGTCGGGTAAGCTCCTCAACGTCTCCGGGTTTGACGTCATTGAAAAACTTGACTCCAAAGTACTCCTCGTAGATCTCTATGAAAGGGATTTCTATCTGGATGTTGTCCTGGATGTCAGAGAACGCCTCAAAGAACGCCTTGCCGGGGTTATCCTGAACAGGGTTGAGGCAAGCTATCTGGAGGAAACCGAGGAGCTGATCCGCCCTTTTCTGGAGCGAAGAGGCGTAGCAGTCTTTGGCTCCCTCCCCTACGACACCGTGCTCGGGTCAGTCCTGGTTGCAGACATTGTCGACACCCTGGCCGGAGATGTTCTATGCTGCCGGGACAAACTGGACGGCCTCGTCGAGCACTTTCTAATTGGCGGGATGCAGGTGGACCGGGCCCTTGAGTACATCAGGAAGGCCAGAAACAATGCTGTGATCGTGGGAGGTGATCGGGCCGACATTCAGTTGGCCGCTATCGAGGCTGGGACCCAGTGTCTCATCCTGACCGGGAATCTCTATCCCAATGAAATCGTGATCTCCAAGGCTGAGGTCACGGGGATACCGATGGTCGTCGTCCGCGGTGACACCTTTTCGGTGGCCAAGAGGGTCGAAGAGCTGTCCAGCAAGCTCCGCCTTCGCGAAAAGGAAAAGGTTGACAGCGGCATTCGCCTGATCGAAGAGAAAGTCAACTTCAAAAGATTATATGAAGTCTTAGGCCTTCGGATTGTTGATTGATGATTGATGATTGTCGATTGAAAGACAGTTTTTTTGGCTTTGGCTTAACGCTATGCCCTTTGCGCAACGGACAACGGTGAACGGAAGGGCCAGCCTTCCCTGACTTTAGGCACTTTCTTTTCTATGGAACTCCTTAACTACATTTTATTCTTCCTATTGGGCCTGTCCCTCGGCACCCTCATTGCCTGGCTGGTGGCAAAAACACGCATCGGGGGGCGATTGACAGAGGCCGTGACCCAAAGCCGCGGGGAACTCGCAAGACTCGAACAAGTCATCCACGGTACAGAAAAGGAGCTTCAGGACAGAAACGCCAGAGCCTCTGATCTTCAGGCAAAGCTGGACCAGGCCGAAGCGCGCATCCTGAAGGTCTCAGAAGAGCGCTCCGCGGCGAACGCCAAGCTTGAGCAGATGCAACAGATCGAACAGTCCCTTGATGAAAAGGCAAGTGAAATCAAGGCGTTGAACGCGACCCTCACCGATTTGAAGGAAAAACACGCTGTCCTGGAGACGGTTATAGAAAAGGAACGGATGGCCGCCCAGGAAAAACTGCAATTGCTTGAAAAGGCCCGGGAAGAGCTCACCGACACCTTCCAGGTACTCTCAGCCAGGGCATTGAAGGACAGTCACGAATCCTTTCTTGAACTGGCCAAGGCAACGCTATCCAAGTATCAGGAAGGGGCCAGCCGCGATTTGGAGCTGCGCCAAAAAGAGGTGAAACAGCTCGTGGAGCCCGTGAGAGAATCTTTGCATAAGTTCGACGAGCACGTCCAGGAGATGGAGAGGAGCAGACAAAAGGCTTACGGCGGCCTGTCTCAGCAGGTCGAGTCCCTCATGACCGCGCAACAGCAGCTCCACAAAGAGACCGCCAATCTGGTCAAGGCGCTCAGAACCCCCCAGGTGCGAGGAAGGTGGGGAGAGCTTACCCTGAGAAGAGTTGCTGAATTGGCCGGCATGATAAAGTACTGT
This sequence comes from Desulfobacterales bacterium, assembly GCA_032126655.1. Classification (GTDB taxonomy): domain Bacteria; phylum Desulfobacterota; class Desulfobacteria; order Desulfobacterales. The sequence goes on along the minus strand of JAQBAU010000228.1, from coordinate 13,185 downwards.
GATTTCTACGAACAGGAAACCAAAGACACGGAGGATGGTCGCCTGCGGCCGGACATGATCGTGAGGCTCCCGAACGAAAGACAGATCGTTGTCGATTCCAAGGCACCCCTCCTCGCCTACCTGGAAGCCCTGGAAGCACCAACGGAAGATGAAAGAGTAAAAAAGTTGGTGGTTCATTCGAAACAGATCCAGGCCCACATGCATAAGCTGGGGCAGAAGAGTTACTGGGAACAGTTCCATCCGACGCCTGAATTCGTGGTCCTCTTCATTCCGGGGGAGAACTTCTTTAGCTCAGCTCTGGAACGCAATCCGGGTCTCATTGAAGAAGGGGTAAGCAAGGGTGTGATACTGGCCACGCCAACGACCCTGATATCCCTCCTGAAAGCAGTGGCCTTTGGTTGGCGACAGGAAACCATGGCAAAGAACGCGGAAGCCATCAGTCGCCTGGGCAAAGAGCTCCACGAAAGACTCGGCACCATGGCAGAACATCTCCAGAATCTTGGGAAGAATATTGAGAAGTGTGTGTCGACCTATAATCAGGTCATCGGCTCCTTTGAACGGCGCGTGCTCACGACAGCCAGAAGATTCAATGAACTGGGCATCAGAGGAAAAGATGGCGCGGAGATCCTTGAATTGAGCCCCACGGACAAAACCACCCGCCAGGTCAGTCTTCCAGAACCGGATGAAAAGGAATAACCAGACGAGTCGGCGGGATAGGTCCGCCCTCGCCATAGTTCTGTTAATGTAGGGGCGGGGTTTATCCCCGCCCGGAATCCCTGGAATTCAAGCCAGATCAGCGGGCGGGGATAAACCCCGCCCCTACGACTTGTTGGCATGGCTAACCTACCAATTTCCCTTGAAAATATCCGCCCATTCCCTTGGCTTTTAGACGAATCAGCAGTCGAAAGGACCTCTTTAGACCACATATTATTGACTGCATGAATTTGCCATAGTATTCAATTACCCCTGAAGTCAGCCGCCCAAAGGGAGAGTCCACATTGAAAATTGTAATAGTCGGTGCCGGAGAGGTCGGGTACAACATCGCACGCCGCCTCTCAATGGAAAACAAGGACGTCGTCGTCATTGACAAGGACGCAGCTGCCCTGCGTCGGGTTGCTGAAAACCTTGACGTGCAGGCGATCCAGGGCTCTGGAAGCAGTCCCGTCATGCTTGAGGAAGCAGGCATCAAAGCAGCCGACATCCTGGTGGCTGTCACGGACAGCGATGAAACAAACCTGGTGGCCTCCCTTTTCTGCAACATCCTGTCCCCGACAACCATGAAGCTTTCCCGCATCAGGGGCGAAGAATACCTGTCACACGAGGAGGCCTTGAACCAGCCGCCATATTCCATCGACGTGATCATAAACCCGGAGGCTGAGGCGGTAAAGAAGGTCGAGGGGTTGCTCAATCTGCCCGGGGCGGTGGATGTGGGCGAGTTCGCGGAGGGCCGTATTAAGGTGATCGGCATCCGATTGGATGCAAATTCTCCGGTCACCGGGACCAAGCTCATCGACTTGAGAGAGAGGACCAAAAGCAAGCAGATTCTGGTAGCAGCAATCAACAGGAATGAAGAACTCATCATCCCGTCGGGCAAAGACGAACTCCTGGAAGGGGACCTGATCTACCTGGTTTCAGAGGAGAAAAACGCTAAGGACGCTCTCGAAATCTTCGGAAAGCAGGATGAGCCTTTTAAGAAGATCCTTATTGTGGGTGGGGGTAATTTAGGATTCAAGTTGGCCAAAGCGCTTGAAGGGTACCCGATACACACTAAACTGATCGAAAAGGACGTAGCCCGGTGTAATATGCTGGCACAGGCCCTCAACAAAGTCGTTGTCCTTCTGGGAGACGGTTCTGATCAGGAGCTCCTGCGGGAAGAAAACGTCCAGAGCATGGACCTGGTCGCAACCCTTACCGAAGATGAGGAAACCAACGTCCTGATATCCTTGCTGGCCAAGCAGATGGGGGCACGAAAAGCCCTGACCCGTATCAGCAAGTTCAGCTACCTCCCTCTGGTTGCTGCCATCGGCCTCGAACATGTCGTGAGTTCCCGGCTTGCAGCCGTCAACACTATCCTGCAATACATCCGACGGGGCAGGGTACTCTCTGCTATGGCACTCAAGGGTGAAGCAGCCGAGGTGCTCGAGGCGGTTGCACTCGAAACATCTGATATTGTTGGAAAACCTATCAGTCAAATTCCATTTCCCAAGGGTGCCCTGGTTGTGGCCATCATCCGTGGAGACAAGGTCATCGTCCCAACAGGCGACAGCGGCATCCTCCCACAGGATAGGATTATCATCTTTTCTGCCCTCAAAGCCATCCCCCAGGTTGAAAAGGCCCTCATGGTTAAGCTGGAATACTTCTAAATGCGACTACGTTATACACTCCACCTCGTTGGGATTCTGACCTTCTACCTCGGCCTGACCATGGTCTTTCCACTCCTTTTCGGCCTGTATTATCAGGACGAGAGTGTTGTCCCGCTGTTGAAATCAATAGGTGTGACCCTCGCCGGCGGGCTCATGCTCAGTCTCGTCTTCAGAGGAGCTCGAGGCGAAACCATGACCCATCGGGAAGGCATGGGCGTGGTGGCACTTGGTTGGGCGGCGGCTGGTTTTTTTGGGGCGCTTCCCTACTACTGGGGAGGCGTGTTCAGCGGCTTCTCTGATTGCCTGTTCGAGTCGGTTTCAGGTTTCACGACCACCGGGGCTTCCGTCTTGACTCAGATAGAGATGACGGCCCGTGGGTTTTTGTTTTGGAGGAGCCTCACTCACTGGCTGGGGGGGATGGGTATTATCGTCCTCGGACTTGCCATCCTGCCCATTGTGGGCATCGGCGGCATGCAGCTTTATAAGGCTGAGGTTCCGGGGCCGGCCCCGGACAGGCTCAAGCCCCGCATCAAGGACACGGCCATGGTCTTGTGGAAAGTCTATGTGCTCCTTTCCGCGGCAGAAACCGTATTGCTCATGGCCGGGGGGATGGATCTCTTTGAAGCCCTTTGTCACACCTTCGGCACTATGGCGACCGGAGGATTCTCCACTAGAAACGCCTCCATCGGAGCATATAACAGCCCGTACATAGACACGGTTGTGATCATCTTCATGCTCTTTGCCGGAATCAACTTCGCCCTCCACTATCAGTTCCTCAAGGGAGATCGGGGTGCGTTCTGGCGCAATTCAGAGTTTCGATTCTTCATCGGGATTGTCGCCATCTTCTTTCTGGCAGTGACCTTCAGCCTTTTTGGCACAGTCTACGACAGTCTTGGGAATTCGATTCGTTTTTCCGCCTTTCAAGTCATTTCTATCATCACCACGACAGGATACGTGACCGCTGACTATGAAATGTGGCCCTCTCTGCCGCAAGTAATTTTGCTCTTCTGCATGTTCCTGGGTGCTTCGGCCGGCTCCACAGGGGGGGGCATGAAGTGCATGCGAATTATGCTTCTCCTTAAGCACACATACAAACAGATGTTCTCTCTGATTCATCCGCGGGCTGTGCTACAGGTCAAACTGGGAGGTCGTCCTGTACCGGATGACGTCATGCACAGTATTTGGGGATATTTTGTGCTCTATATAGGCCTCTTCATCTTATCCGCTTTTCTTCTGGCTGCCATGGGCGTTGACGTGGTCACGTCATTTGCAGCTGTGGCCGCCTCGATAGGAAACATAGGTCCCGGTCTCGGCATGGTTGGCCCTGCAGACAACTATGTCCACATCCCTCTGCTCGGTAAATGGCTGCTCATACTGTGCATGCTGCTGGGCCGCCTGGAAATCTACACGATTCTCATCCTTTTTGTCCCCGAGTTCTGGCGGAAGTGAGCCCAACTGAAAGTGCATAGAATGCCTAAAGTGAAAAGATTATCACGCCTCTTCTCAAGGCGCAGCCGCAAAGCACGTGATGTTCTCAAGGCGTAAGCCGCAAACCTAAGAAAACACGAAAGGGGACTATCTCGAGCCTTCGGCTCTTTTCCTTTCACCTTTCAGCTTTGAGCTTTCAGCTCTTTCACTCCGCATTGCGCCTGACGGCTTGAGAACATTACCGAATTCGCCAGATAATCCTTGACAGCCACGACAATGTAGCGATATTAGATACGTTTTTTCAGCATCCTTGCTCTCCGTTTCGGCGGGGGGCTACTAACATCCACAAGGAGGCGTTATGAGAAGGTACGAAACTGTGTTTATTGCGAATTCCGAACTCGCAGACGAAGAGCGGCAGTTGCTGCTCGACAAGCTGCAGGGACTCGTCCCGGAGGCCGAGGACCAGGCAATGCTTGTCAAGCTTGATGAGTGGGGCAACAAGAGGTTGGCCTACGCGGTCAAGAAGCAAACCCGGGGCTACTACGTACTCATGGACTATTGTGGGGACGGAACTCTGGTCAAGGAGCTTGAGCGCAACATGCGTCTGGACGATCGCATCCTAAAATACATGACGGTCCTGAAAAACACGACCGTCGATCTGGAGGCGATCAAAGCGGAAATAGAAGCAGCCAAGGCCCAAGAGGCCGCATCCGAGGCCGCCAAAGAGGCAGCAGCAGAATCCGCCATACAGACGGCGGGTGAATCAGCCACAGAAACGGCAGACAAGCCCTCCACAGAAACGGCGGATGAACCCTCCACAGAAACGGCGGGTGAATCTGCCACAATGACGGCAGACGAGCCCGCCACACAGACGGCGGATGAACCCTCCACACCAATGGCGGATAAAGCCGGTACAGAATCGAACGAGACCGCAGAGGCTCCGTTGAGCGAATCTGTAGCACCAGAAGAGACGCCAGAATCCAGCGACCAGGAGGAACAAGATGAGACGACCACCACCTAAGCGGAAACAACGATTGTTCCGGAGAAGAAAGGTTTGCCGATTCTGTGCTGACGCGAGTCTCCCCATTGATTATAAGGATCCGAGAACACTCAGGTTTTTTACTACAGAACGCGGCAAGATCATCCCAAGGCGGGTATCGGGCAATTGCGCCAAGCACCAGCGAAAATTGACCACAGCGATCAAACGTGCACGGACCATTGCCCTGATGCCATATGCAGCTACGCTGAGCCACTATTAGCCCTAAATTGCACAAACAACTTGCAGGGGCTTATGAAAGAGACATTTGCAGCGTTAGGGCTCGGCTTGACGAAAAGCTGCTCCAGATCCCCCACTGTCGGCACCCGATATCTCTTTGACTCTGATCCAGTGAGGCCTCAAGGGCTTGTGAGTTCTTGAATTCGTCTGGGATGACGACGTTCGGATCTGTTTGTACGTGGCATTTCCCACCAAGGAGCAAGATCTTTGACCCAAATTGCTCAAAGGCCAATCCACAAGGAAGTCGTTGTGGCGATAGCCATTACGACCCTTGTTGCCATGGCAGCGTTGTATCTCCGGTTGCTGGGACCCTTCGTGGGCATGCTTATCCCCCTTCCGATCCTTTTCTACCGGGCCAAGCTGGGCCGCTCATCAGGACTGGTGATTCTGGTCGCAGCCAGCCTGATTGTGGCCTCTATGGTCGGGCGGCATTCCCTGGTCACCGCAGTATTCCTCTTTGAAGTGGGGCTGGTAGGACTGGTGCTCCCGGAATTGTTTGAAACGAATTTGTCTGTTGAGAAGACGGTGGCAATTACGGCCGGTGTGGTCATCACGACCGGCGGTTTGATGCTGGTACTGTACAGCCTCCTTTCAGCGACCAGTCCGTGGACAGTGGCATCCAACTATCTGACAAAGAGTGCAGAGCTCGCCATGGATATGTACAGGGAGATGGGTGCCTCAGAGGAGGACGTTGGCATTGCTGCCGAGTCCGTGGAGGGTATTGTCCATATTGCACTTCGCATCCTCCCTTCTATTGTTGTCGTGGCAACCCTCTTTCTGGTCTGGACCAACCTCCTTTTGGCCCGCTTTTTGTTCCAGAGCAAGCGGCTTTTCTATCCGGATTTTGGCAGGCTGAACCAGTGGAAAGCACCCGAACCCTTGGTCTGGGCCGTTATTGCATCAGGAATTCTGCTACTGGTTGGTAATTCGGGCATCACGATGATAGGCATCAATAGCCTAATCATCCTGATGATGATATACTTCTTCCAGGGAATTGCCATTGTCTCTTTCTATGTGGAGAAAAAGCAATTTCCCAGACTTCTGCGTGTCATGCTCTACGGGTTGATCGCTATGCAGCAGCTTTTGCTTCTCCTGGTGATTGCCGTGGGCTTCTTTGATACGTGGATCGATTTTAGACGTGAAAGAAAGGTGGAAAACTGAGATGAAGGTGATACTGACAGAGAATATCGCATCACTCGGAAACATAGGCGATGAGGTAAAGGTAGCCGAAGGGTATGCCAGGAACTACCTGGTCCCTCAGAACAAGGCCGTTAGAGCCACACCCAAGAACCGGAAGCTTTTCGAGCGCCAGCGCGCAAAATTCCAGGAACAGGTGGCTGTTGAGAAAACGCAGGCTGAGGAGTTGGCCGAAAAGATCCGTGGCGCTGTCTGTACGGTTGCAGGAAAAGTTTCTGAGGAAGACAAGCTTTACGGTTCGGTTTCAACCAGAGATATTACCGAGCAATTGGAAGCGCAGGGGTTTGCCATAGAGAAGAAAATGGTCTTGCTCTCGGAGCCCATCAAGACCCTGGGGTCTTACATTGTGCCCATTCGTCTCTATGCTGACGTCACATCGGAGATCACGGTCAAGGTGATCCCCGAACAGGAAGAGTCATGAGCGACAAAGACCCGTGGCTGCAAAAGGTGCCGCCTCAAAACATTGAGGCCGAGCAGTCGATCCTGAGCGCCATACTGATTGATAACAACACCCTGCCCGAAGTCCTGGAGACCCTTTCTGAGAAAAACTTCTACCGTCAAGCCCACCAAAAGATCTTCGGGGCGATGCTCGATCTATTCGACCGCAATGAGCCCGCCGACCTGATTACCGTTACAAACATCCTCAAGGAACATGGACAACTTGAATCGATTGGAGGGGCAACGTACCTGGCCGAACTCGTCGATACCATCCCAGTGGCAGCCAATGCGACCCACTACGCCAGGATCATTCTTGAAAAAGCGACCTTGAGGCGCCTCATCGAAAGCTCAGCCTCCATCACCACCCGCTGCTTTGAAGACAGGGGGGATATGGAGGACATTCTCGATTTCGCCGAACAGTCTATTTTTGACATCTCCCAGGACAAGGTGAGGCCTGCCTTTCATGCACTGGCCGACATCCTTCCGGATACGTACAAAGCCGTGGAACAGGCTTATGAAAACAAGGTCCTCGTAACCGGTATTCCCACGGGTTATCGCGAACTTGACCTGCTGACCTCGGGTTTCCAGCCCGGAGACCTTGTCGTAATTGCGGGCCGGCCAAGTATGGGCAAGACGGCCCTGGCCCTCAACATTGCGCAAAATGCCTCTGCTGCCACCGGGACACCTTCAGCTATTTTTTCCCTTGAGATGTCCAAAGAGCAGCTCTCCCTGCGTATGCTTTCTGCAGAAGCTCGAGTTGACTCGGCTAAGATGAGAGGAGGATTCCTCCAAGAAAGTGACCTCGCACATATCAACCGTGCAGCAGGGGCTCTCTATGACCTTCCCATCTTTATTGACGACTCGCCCGCCATATCCGCTCTGGAGATCCGGGCCAAGGCTCGAAGGATGAAGATGGAAAAGGGGCTGGGATTGATTATGGTGGACTATCTGCAGCTCATGCGGGGACGGGCGTCGGCAGAACGACGCGACTTGGAGATATCTGAGATCTCAAGATCGCTCAAGGCCCTGGCCAAGGAATTGAGCATTCCAGTAGTCGCGCTTTCGCAGCTCAACCGGAAGGTGGAAGAACGAAGCAACAGACGCCCGGTCCTCTCTGACCTGCGTGAGTCCGGTGCGATAGAGCAGGATGCGGATGTTATCGCCTTTATCTACCGCGACGAGGTGTATAACCAGGACCCGGACAATCCCAACAGAGGAGTCGCTGAAATCAACGTAGCCAAACAGCGTAACGGCCCGATAGGCACTGTTCGGCTAACTTTTCTGCAACACTGCACGCGATTCGAAGACTTCTCACCAGAGGTCGAACGCCCGGGCCCGGTAATTTAGCCACCCGCCTCCATCAAGACCCACCCTTCCCTTCTCATCTTTCCCACTTATCTCTAGTCTGCAAGAAGTCAAAATATCCAAATCATATCACGAGTCATTCAGGGCAGGCAGCACTGAAGATATTCAAGAGAGAGATTGAATCGGTGCGTTTTTGCGATTATTTCTTGAAATCAAGCATTCGCGGTAACGCGATCACAAGGACTGCTGATAGCTCAAGCCTTCACCAGCATATCCCAAAAATTCGTTTCTTCCGAATTTGACGCTAAGGCACATTATCTATAAAAAATAACGAGCTCAACAAGTTAGTATTGACATGCGAGATCCAACGGTTAGCGGTCTAATGCCCCGAGCCTCCAACTTGTGCTCTTGACAAAGACATCTTTGTGGTGCTTGTCGCTTTGATAGTTGGACTTGATGCACATCGTGTATTAGGTTAAAATGTTTATTAGTCACGTTTCCTGAAATTCGTGCTGTCTAGTGTGACAGTCAGTAAAAGGGAGCACAATAATTACTGATCAGAACGATCATACCGCGGAAGCCTCAAAACCTAAAGGTGTTGCACTTACTTATTGACCTCGGGAAAGAAATCGCGATTCCATTGTCAAATTTTTATTCTTTTGAAAGTTTAACCGGTTCGCGTCCGGGGGCGGAAATGCCACGGCGCTCAAGCAGCGATCCGTCATGCCGGTAAAGGTCGATCAACGCCTTGAGGTAGTTGGCAAGGGCTTGCACCTCGGCAATCCGGCTTGCCAACAGATCCCGCTGAGCCTGAGCCACCAGAAAGCTTATTGATTTTCCGAACCGCAGTTTTTCGGTTTCGATCCGAAGCTTTTCCTCGTTAAACTTACGTGTGGCAGACGAGGCGGCAATCTGCTTTTTGGCTCGAATGACTTCAATGTAAGCGGTTCGAACATCGACTTCCACGAGCTGCAACAGATTTTCTAGGGCTCTTTCCGCCTGTTCCCGACTCAGCAGTGTTTGCCGGTGAAGGGCTTTTGCATCTCGATTAAGAATAGGATAGTTAAATCTGACTCCCGCCAGAGCGTCATAACTGTCTTCGCTGATATTACCGATGGATTTGCCAAAAGAATTTGCATACCCGCTTTCGCCAAGCGTGATAAAAAGATCCATTAATGGGAGCAATCCGTTCTGGGTTTTGACAAGCTCCAGATCGCCGCGGAATATTTCCAATCGGGCCTCGTTTAAAATCGGACTCATGCGCATTGATACGGCCACATGCAGCTCGACGTCTTCCAGTTTGATTTCGGGCAAGGTCGGCTGATGGATTAAATCAACTTCCCGCTCCCAGATTCCAGGCCCTGCAGGATTGAGTAAGCGCAGCATTTGCAGGCGAATAGATTCCTCGTTGGCCCGTGTTTCGATAAGAGCCTGCTCCTGTGCCGCAACCTCGGCCTGGACGGCCGCCAACTCAGCTTTGGCCAACCGGCCGACGGTGATCAGTTCTTTGGTTTCGTTGAGTTGCTGATGGGCGACTTTCAACGACTCCTCAACAATTTCGATCTGACGCCGGGCCAGCCCATAGTCCCAGTAAGTGCGTTCCATCTCCGCCACCAGAAACTCGGTAAAACCCCGCAACTCATATTCCGACATGCGCGTATCCAGGCGTGCCTGCCGCAGTTGGGCCAGATTCACGTCCGTTCCGTATCCTCTCAGCAGCGCCTGCGTAACCGTCATGCCCAAGCGGGTCGAATAAAGGGTATCATCGTAAAGAGAGGAGTCATTCATTTGCGTGCTGGTTTCCAAGGCCACCCTCGTGCCGGTCGGGAAATATTGCCTCAGAGAAATGATCCCTTCGACGGCATCCGTGGTGAAACTCTCAGTTTCAGATCCGGATCTTGCAAGGCGTTCTCCTTTCTCCCTGCCGGCGGAGACTTCCACGTTTATTGCCGGATCAAAAACAGCTCTTTCCTGGTCCTCAAAGGTTTGCTGGATCGAGGGATTCAATCTTTGCAACACAAGGGAGCGGTTGTTTTCAAGGCAAAGCAAAATGGCTTCGGTGATGGTGACTTTCAAAGGCCCGGGAGGCACCGTTCGCGCTGCTATCTCCTCGGGTTGCTCGGTAGACTCCAAGCGCATGTGCACCGCTGTACCAGTAGGCACATTCGCCCCCGCCGCCGTGGGGTCAATCCGTTCCTCGGCCAGCGTGCACGACGCCGACACCAGCAATAACCCACACACGGCAAGGAACCCCAGCAAACGATGATAATATGTTGCAAACATCATGACATTTCCTCACGAATCCTGATTCCGCCCAATAGCGGTCAGTTTTGTCCGAATTTGTATGTGTTTCTAAAACGCGTTTGCTATACTATATGTTTGTTGCTTCACGCTGACAACCGAAAACTGCTTTGAGCATATGACGCGTCTTTCTACACGCTTGACAGAAAGAAACAGCACTGACGGATCGCCATATGGATCCTTTCCTCAAGCATTTTTTCGTTGCAATATCAGCCCAAGAAGTGCAACGTTCCGATATCAGGCCAGACAGCACATATTTTTGGCAAGTGCCGATTGTGATTAGAACAGAAAGGATTTTTTGTCATGAAATTGAGCGGCCCCAAAATTATTATTCTGACGGTTCTTGTGATTGGAGCGGCGGCGGGATTAGGCTGGGTAATTTTCGGTCAATTTCAGGACCGGGCCGGCTCAACCAAAAACGGTGAGGCTTTGCAGCCGGTGCCGGTGGAAGTGGCTCAGATTCAGCGCGGCCCGATCGCCCTACAGCGAACATTCAGCGGGGAATTGGAAGCCCTAGCTGAGTTTGTTGTTGCGCCGAAAGTAAGCGGCCGCGTGGAGCGTGTGATCGTGAATATCGCCGATACGGTAAAGCGGGGTCAGGTTGTGGCCGAGCTGGACAATGATGAGTATGTCCAGGCTGTAGCCCAGGCCCAGGCTGATCTGGTAGTGGCCAGGGCCAACCTGTCCGAGGCCAAAAGCGCCCTGGAAATTGCCAATCGCGAGTTTAAACGCACCGAGTCACTTTTAAAGCGCGGGATCGCATCTGACTCTGAATTCGATGCCGCCAACCAGGATCAACTGGCAAAGCAGGCTCAACTTAAAGTCGCTGCGGCCCAGGTAACGAAGGCCGAATCATCGCTGGAAATCGCAAATATCCGGCTCCGCTATACCAAGGTAACAGCGGGCTGGACCGGCGGCGACGAGCATCGCGTCGTGGCTGAGCGCTATGTGAACGAAGGCCAGACCGTAGCCGCTAACGCGGCGTTGCTCTTGATCGTCGATCTAAATCCCATCGTCGGGGTGGTTTTCGTTACCGAGGGAGACTACGCCCACCTGAAACCCGGACAGCTCGTTTCGTTAACAACGGACGCCTATCCGGGCCAACAGTATACGGGCCGCATCGATCGCATTGCCCCCATCTTCCGCAAGTCCACCCGGCAGGCGCGCATCGAGATGACCATCGACAATCCACAGCACCGACTTAAACCCGGCATGTTCATCAGGGCCACAGTGGTATTGGCCCAGGTGCCGGAGGCCACTATCGTCCCGGAGCAAGCGTTGACCATACGTGATGACAGGAGCGGTGTTTTTATCGTCAGTGAGGATGCACAATCGGTAGCCTGGCGCGAAGTAAAAGTGGGCATCCGCGAAGGCCGCAGGGTGCAGGTGGAAGGCGAGGGGTTATCCGGTCGGGTCGTAACCCTGGGGCAGCAACTGGTAAAAGACGGCTCCCCGATCACGATTCCTGTCGAGCAGAATAAAAACGCTGCCGGCCGCGAAGAGGTTGACTCCCAATGAATCTGCCGAGTTTCAGCGTCAAGCGTCCGATTTTCACGACAATGGTGACCCTGATCTTGGTCATCCTCGGGGCTGTGTCTCTGAGCAGGCTGCAGATCGACATGCTGCCCAACATCGAACTGCCGACTCTGAGCATCCGAACGGATTACGAGGGTGCCAGTCCCGAGGTTATGGAGCGGCTGGTGACTCAGATTATTGAAGAGATCGTTGCCACGGTGCCCGGGGTTGAGGAAATCACATCAACATCCTCAGAGGGCCAAAGCACCGTTCGCGTCAGTTTCGTGTGGGGTACGGAAATCGACACGGCGGCGATTGATGTTCAGGGCAAACTCGAAGACGAGATCAACGAGTTGCCGGATGATATCGTCAGGCCCCGCATCCGAAAATTCGACATTGCCAGTTATCCGGTAGTACTGTTGGGAATTTCCAGCAATCTTGATCCCGTGGAACTCACGGAACTGATTGAAGTCCAGATCCGTTACCGCTTTGCCCGCATCCCGGGCGTTGCGCAGGTTGACGTTTGGGGGGGCTTCAACCGGGAGGTCCGGATCGAACTGGATCCTGACCGGATCAAGGCTGTAGGTCTGCCTCTGGACCGGGTCCTCGATGCCATTCTCGACGCCAACCTCGATCTTCCAGCGGGCAAGATCGAACAGGGACGTTATGAGGTCATGCTGCGCGCACCGGCCGAGTTTATCAACCTGGATCAGATTCGAGACACGGTCATCGTCCAGCGTGACGGTGGCGGCATAACGCTGGGTCAAATCGCCGAGGTCAAAGACACCTACGAGAAGCTGACGCGCATCGTACGCGTCAACGGTGGGCGCGGACTCCGGGTGGCTATACGCAAACAGGCCAATGCCAACACGGTCGAAGTCTCCAAGAGCATCCTGGCTGAAATTGAAGCGGTGAACCAGGCCTTTCCTCAGCTCAACGTTGTCCCGGTCATCAACCAAGGCAATTTCATCGAGCGGTCAATCGCCAATGTTGTTCGTTCAGTCCTTTACGGGGGTGGGCTGGCAATTGTGGTCTTGCTGTTCTTCCTGCGCAACATCCGAAGCACCCTGGTGATTTCCCTGTCGATCCCGATCTCAATCGTGATCACTTTTGCGTTAATTTTCTTCGGAGGATTCACACTCAATCTGATGACCCTGGGCGGGCTGGCCTTGGGGGTGGGCATGATGGTTGACAGTTCCATCGTCGTGCTCGAAAACATCTTCCGCCGCCGCAGTGAGAATGGCGAAACGCCGGAGGAAGCATCGGTGGAAGGTGCCCGGGAGGTCGGGCCGGCAATCGTCGCCAGCACCATAACCACGCTGGTCATTTTTCTGCCGCTGATTTTCGTCCGTGGCGTTTCGG
>JAQBAU010000227.1:0-3565 GCA_032126655.1 Desulfobacterales bacterium | reverse complement strand
GTCTCTTTTCCGCTGAACGGAAGTTCTTGCCTAACGATGACTCGTCGTGCTTTCCCATTTTCTTCTCAGGAACTCCTCACACAATTTTCGGACAGAGCGCAAGCGCAATTGGCACATCAAAACATCTGAACCAGTGTTTATTCTTAAGAGTTTGTCAAATGTGTAGGTATGATGACCCCGTGTTTCTTCTTTCCGCCCTTATTGGGCCGTGATCCTGTCTAATACTCTATCACATTTTGTGCAGTCGAGGGGGTTCACTCCAGACAGATACTGACCCCCGGATCACCCAGTGTCAATCATCATTTTGTTACCCATAGTTTCTTGTTATCATGAACTGAGTGACTACGGAACTGTCATAGGCTTCATGGTTCAAGATAAGACGGTCAAAGAAGAAGTCGCGGGGTGATGTGTTCGCTGACGGGACCATCGCGATCAATGTCGTCAAAAAAATAGCTTGACCGGCAATGCCACGAGTCTCGATATCTTTGAGTGCAACAGGGACATCTATCCCTGATTTTCTCGGCATGCAATATCACTATCATATCTCACCCAAAACAACTTATGATCTTATGTACTTCCCCTAAAGCGTCTCTTAGTATTCGATCAGGAGCCATACCTTCTTTCTCCTCTGGACTTTCTCAAGCGTCTTTTGACATTTTTTCTCTTCAAGGCTGCCTTCAAGCGGTTGGTTTTGCCTCGCTTTTTCATGCCTACCTCCTCTTCCGACACAATAAACCCGTATGAACATGTGTCAGTAGTGTGTCAACGCTGGTTTTCGAGTCTGCCGTAGCAAAGAGGGTCACATCCACACCTCGAGCCACGAGCCCTTCCGTCAAAAGAGAGACAACACTTTCCCACGGCCCATAGTGTCTGGGAGGCGTGTGCCAAGCAATGGGTGAAAGCATGCCTATATGCATGGTTCTCACGAACTAACGGCACTGTGTTCCTTGAGCCAGGCCAGCAGCCCAGAAAGGCTAGCCGTGGCCAAGGCAAGACAGCTGTCAGCCCCGCCGTAGTAAAGCCTGACTTCATCACCCTTCAAGACCCAACCACAAGGAAAGACTACTTTGTCGACGTCCCCAAATAGCTCATATGGCTCTTGAGGCGCAAATACCCACTCATCAGAACGCGCAATCATCCGGCAGGGGTCTTCGATGTCAAGCAATGCCAAGCCCAGTCGATAGATAGCCCCGCTGGCTGTTGTTCGGACCCCATGGTAAAGAATCAACCAGCCCTCTTCTGTCTTGAGGGGAGGCGGTGAGAGGCCGATTTTTCTAGCATCCCACCAGGCACCCTTTCGTGCCTGGATCAAGATGCGATGGTCGCCCCAGTGTTTAAGATCGGGCGAAAAGGAGATCCACATATGAGCATCTACTCCCTGAAATCCAGCGACCGGCCTATGGATCATGGCCCAGCGTTCCTTGAAGCGGACAGGAAATAACGCTGCATCCTTATCCTCAGGCGGCATTACAGGGCCAAGTCTCTTGAAGTACTCAAAGTCACTGGTTGTTGCCAGGGACACCAAAGGACCGCCCTCCGAATAGGCAGTATAGGGTATGACCCACTCCTTAAGCTCTTCGAGCCATGTAATCCTAGGGTCCTCTATTCCCCAAAGCTCTTCAGGGTGAGTTTCGGGACTCGGCATTATGGCTGGTCGCCCGCTAATCCGCCAATCGTTGATCCCGTCTTGACTGCGAGCCACAGTCAGATGGGAAATGCCGGTTCTACTTTCAACCCGCATTAAGAGCAATGTCTCCTCCCCAATCGTGGTGGCGCCGGCATTGAAGACCGTATTAGCCGGATAAGGTATATCTCGTATTGTAATGATAGGATTGCCCGGATGACGTCGGAAAAGATCCCTGAAATGGGGGTTTTTCATTCTTCTTCCCTAGAACTCTGAATCCAGAACCACCGGTTGACCAGACCGTTTAGATTCTCTGGCCAGTTCGTACGCCTGGAAATACTGCTCGGCTACTACTTCCCAGGACACCACCTCATCCAGGTAGCGTTTAAGATTTTCTCCAAGCGTTAGCCTCAACTGTTCATTTGAAGCCATCCGGATCACTTTTGCTTTGAGCATCTCTTTCGTTGTAAAGAGAAGACCGCCTTGACTTTCCAGAGTCTGGGCTGTCAAGCCTTCCATAGGTGCAGTCGTGATAAATGGTTTGTTCAAGGCGATGATGCGAGCCAATGTCCCCGACTGGGTCTCGTCTATTGACGGCAGGACGATGAAGTCGCATATGGACATGATCTTGTAGTAAGTATCGCCACGGGGGATAAACTCATAGTAATGGGCAATGCCCTTTTGCTGGAGTTCCAAGGCATGGGATTTCCAGTGCTCGTAATCGCCACGGTGATTTGGATCACGAATAGTGCCCGCCGCAAGCAAATCCCATTCCTGGCCGTTTAGGTGCTTAATCTCCTGGTGGATCTCTTCCCACATGTGGAGCAAGATGTCCCAGCGCTTATTGGACTGAATCCAGCCGATCATACCGACCACATGATCCGCAAGGTCTGCCTGGTCTAATCCCAGTTCTCTTCTCAACGCCGGTATCTCGTGCACTCCCCAGCGCTTGTCCGGCCGGGCGCCATGAGGGACCACCATGATATTCCGGTAAGTCTCCTCGTCAACTCCCGACAAATTCCAACCCAGTCGCCATTTCTGGTAGTGACATTTAAACAGGACAACGTCGCTCCTCTGACAGAGCTGAAAAACAAAATCCTCCTCTGTCTCTCTGAGCCTGCCGTGAATGGTATGCGGTTCAACCACGATGGGATAATCACCAATTGCCTCAAGGAGCTTAAGAAACCCTTCATTGTTGTCCCCAACATCGCGTTTATCCACGTATTCGTAAAGCCCATACTCATGTTCCAAATGAACCGCATATGGATTAAGCTCCTTGATTTTTGCGGCAACGGGCTTCCACCAGTCACTGCGCCTCATGTCAATTAAGGGAAATACGCCTTCCCCCTGCCCGTCTGTGTGGCTGATAACAATAACTTTCCTGTCCGGGTTGGCTTTTTGGATAAACTCTCTTGCTTCCTCTGTGAAGGTACCGATTCCACAAAGCCTCGGTGGGTAAGAACTCACCATAACAATAGGGTTGTTATGCATTGCCGGCATATACAAGGGTCTCCTGTTTGCCTTCTAAGACTGTATTTACAACTATTGTCTCGCTTAGAAAGTACAAGTTCAAAAGGGAAAGCAGCCATGCCAATGTAGATTCTTCACCCTGATTCAAATTGGCGCCGTCGGCCGTTAAGCCGTCACGACACCCAGCAGTCCTGTAGTCATACAGAGGGACATTCAGGTCGTTCCGGCCCAGGAACCAGTCGTAGCAGCGCCGATCCTGGGCCTGGATTGCCAGCGCTTCCGGGAGATCAGTAGTAAAGGTGGCAATACCGCAACGCCTTGGCAGATAGTTGCCAATCAGGGCCATCGTTTTTGGGCTCCGGGGGTGCAATCCAGTTGGGTCCATGACTACTTCTCCTATAAAGTGTTTCAGTCAGTCCTCATGCAGGAAAAACCATAAGTGGCCCCCTGATTTGGATTTTGAATTGTACC
>JAQBAU010000226.1:0-8499 GCA_032126655.1 Desulfobacterales bacterium | reverse complement strand
GAAAATCCCGAGCTTGCCGTCGGGGGCGCGGAACGGTGAAAAAGCGGAATCCCGCTGTAAGCGGGATGAGCGGAAAGATTTTGAACCGTTTCGAAATCCCGCCGATGGCGGGACCATGGGCACTTAGATTGTTTTTGAGATCAGTAGTGTCCCAACGTTGGTTTTCAATATTACGGTAACCTAATGAATATTCTATATTTAAGAGAAGAAATGTCATTTATCGATTTGAAATCGGAATCTTCAAAATGCCATACTTCCGCCCCAGTGCGGAAGGAGACGGCCGATGAATTCCGGAAAGACTATTTTTTCTCAATTGATGGACTTCGTACCTACTTATGAATTTCGCAAATGCGTTGAGCGCTACGGCGGCAATTACAAGGTCAAGAGTTTTTTGTGTTGGGACCAGTTCCTTTGCATGGCGTTTGCCCAACTCACCTATCGCGAGAGCCTGAGAGATATCGAGGCGTGCCTGCGTGTGGCACAACAGAAGCTCTATCATATGGGCATCCGTGGCAGAGTTTCGCGAAATACATTGGCCAATGCCAATCAAGTCCGAGATTGGCGCATCTATGCCGACTTTGCACAAGTGCTGATTGCCACCGCCAGAGGCCTTTACGCCAATGACAAATTCGGTGTTGAACTCGATGATACAGTTTATGCCTTGGATTCCACGATTATCGATCTGTGCCTGTCGCTGTTTCCTTGGGCAAAGTTTCGTAAGAGAAAAGGCGCGGTTAAATTGCACACGCTCTTAGACTTACGAGGCAACATACCGAGCCTTGTCATTATTACTCACGGCAGGGTCCAGGATGTCAATATTCTCGATGAACTCATTGTGGAACCAGGAGCAATTTACGTCATGGATCGCGGTTATCTGGACTTTGCCCGGCTTCATACTATTCATCAGTGCTCGGCATTTTTTGTCACCCGAGCTAAAAGCAATATCGCTCGCAAGCGGCTTTACTCGCATCCAGTCGACAAGTCAACGGGGCTTCGTTGCGATCAGACAGTCGTTCTCAAGAACTTTTATGCAAAGAAAGGCTACCCCGAAAAACTGCGACGAATTGGCTACTTCGACGCTGAGAAAAACAACCGATTGGAGTTTTTAACCAACAACTTCGTTCTGCCAGCACTAACTGTTGCAGAGCTATACCGCTGCCGCTGGCAGATAGAATTGTTTTTTAAATGGATTAAGCAACACCTCCGTATCAAGTCGTTTTACGGCACTTCCGAAAATGCATTGAAGACTCAAATCTGGATTGCCATCTCAGTAT
Organism: Desulfobacterales bacterium; assembly: GCA_032126655.1. Taxonomy (GTDB): domain Bacteria; phylum Desulfobacterota; class Desulfobacteria; order Desulfobacterales. The sequence goes on along the minus strand of JAQBAU010000226.1, from coordinate 7,225 downwards.
ACGTGCTTGTGGCCATAGTCAAGAAACGCTTGAATGTAGACCGCAGCCTCTACACAATTCTACAGGTTTTAAGCGTGACACTTTTTGAGAAAACCCCTATTTTACAGGCCCTTTCGGAAACCGATTACACAGAACCAAATGACTACAATGTCAACCAATTGAATTTATTCGATTAACATTGGGACACTACTGTTTACATGTGCATTCTCAGAAACATGGACGCCGTTTTGTACCATTCCTTTTGGGTGTTGGGCTTCCGGGCCGCCAACTGATCGATGTATACACCTATATCCTGAAGTATCCTTGCCTGATCACCGGGATTCCTCGCTCAGCGCCTCAAAACCGGCCATAAGGTCAAAAAGCTCGGCGTCAATGGAGCCCTGACGTTGTTGGTGATACTGTGCGTTAAGTTCATCCAGACGGTTTTCGATGTTTCTCTCAGCGACTTGCATGGATGCCAACCGGCTGGCATTTTCACTGGCAAGTGATTCGGCAAAAGCCCGGTATAATGATACAAACAGATACTCTCGTATCAACAAAGAGAAAAGTCTGTCCCAATCCATGGTAAAGAATGGAAGGGCCCGGCACGGCCAGGGTTTGCTTGCCAGATCCTTAAACCACGCTACATCTACTGGGAGAAGCTGGAGGGTTCGTGGCTGGTAGGAGGCGCCAGAGACAGGCGTATTGAAGAACAGGAGGATTTCGTCAATGCCGCTTTGTGAGCGCCACAACCCGATTTTCAACACCAAGCTTTGCACTACTGATGCCACGGCCGCCACTGAACCAGGCATGGTGATCAAGTCTTCGACGGGTTGTCCGGCTTCCTCAAGGCGGGCTAAAACGCGCCCGCCCGCTGCCAAAAGGCTCAGGTTTCTATGACTGACTTTTCTCTTCTCCAGCTCTTCGGCTGCATGCCGCGCTACGACTTCATTGAATTGTCCAACCATCCCCTGGTCCGAACCAAATACAATTGCGCCAAGGCGCTCGTTCAGCACAGGTGGGGCTATGGCTACCCCTTCAGGCGTTTGCTTTAGCAACACCTGGAAACCCAGTTCTACCGTTCGGCTGTATTCAGCAAGAGACTCCACTGCCTTCTCATACTGACGAATGGTTACAGCAGCAAGCGCCTTCATGGTTCTTACCACAGAGTGTACATCTTCGGCGCTTCTGATTCGCTGCCTGAGGAACTCAATCGTTTCCATGGTGCGTCACGTGTTTTGCCTTGATGTGGTTACCAGTCAATTAGGAGACCTCTCTCTGGTCCCCATCTTTCTCGCCAACGGCATCCCGGGCCATAGCCAGAAGACGATCGCGGTCCTCGTCGCTCAACTTGGCCCCGGACTCTATACGTGCACAAACCTCCGGGAGTCCAGCCGAAACGGTCTTGCGTATGCGCTCACTGGTTGGTGCCACCTCCTCGGGTGGAATGGCGTCAAAGAGGCCCTCTGCCGCGGCAAGAAGGATGGCAATTTGCTCGGATGCGGACATGGGTTCATACTGTGATTGTTTGAGAACTTCCCGAATACGGCGGCCATGTTCCAGAGTGTGCAGGGTCGTCTCATCAAGACGTGTTCCGAAACGGGCAAATGTTTCCAGCTCTTCAAACTGCGAGTAAGACAAGCGCAGATGCCCGGCTACCGAACGATAGGCAGGAAGCTGTGTCTTTCCGCCCACCCTGGATACGGACTTGCCGACATCCACGGCCGGAAGCACACCCTTCTGAAATAGACCTGGGGAGAGATAGATCTGCCCGTCGGTGATGGAAATGATATTGGTTGGGATGTAAGCCGACATATTCTGCGCTTCTGTTTCCACGATAGGCATGGCGCTCAAAGAGCCCCCTCCCAGCTCCTCGCGAAGATGGGTGGCGCGCTCAAGGAGTCGGGAATGAATATAGAAGATGTCGCCGGGAAAAGCTTCTCGGCCAGGAGGACGGCGAAGCAGTAATGACAGTTCCCGATAAGCTTGAGCATGGCGAGTCAAATCGTCATAGACGATCAGGACGTCCCGCCCTTGCTCGAAGAAGTGCTCTGCCATAGTCGTCGCCGCATATGGGGCGATGTATTGCAGCCCCGGAGGGTCTTCCCCCTCGGCCACGACAACGATGCAGTAGTCCATGGCATCATGTTTTCGCAAGTCTTCAATTAGCTTGGCCACCGAGGAACTTCGCCGCCCCACCGCGCAGTAGACACAGAGCACGTCTTTATCGTGCTGGTTGATAATCGTATCGAGGGCTATGGCCGTTTTGCCGGTTTGTCGGTCACCGAGGATGAGTTCTCGCTGACCGCGACCAATAGGGACCAATGCGTCGATCACCTTGATTCCGGTCTGAATGGGCACGGTTACCGGTGCGCGATCCATTATTGCAGGGGCTTCCCGCTCAACAGGGCGCTGTTCGGCACCGCCGACCGGACCAAGGCCGTCGAGAGGACGACCCATGGGATCTACCACGCGGCCGATCAACTCTTCACCTACGGGAACTTCCAGGATTCGTCTTGTCCTTCTTACTTCCGATCCAGCTCCCAGCATAGGGCTTTCACCTAGGAGAATAACACCGACCTCTGTGGCGTCTATGTTAAAAACCATGCCCAGCACATTGTCAGAAAAGAGGATGAGCTCTTCCGATCTCACGCCGGGCAAGCCTTCGACGCGGGCGATCCCTTGCCCGACAAAGCTCACGGCACCGACTTCTTGAGCGTCTATTTTCGCGTTGTAACCTTCTAACACACCATTAAGCGTGGTGAATGTTTCATCAACAACGGACTTGAATGTATCACTCTTCTGCAATGACTACTCCTCCCCAGCTTGTTCCACCTTTTCGCGGACATGTCCTTCTTTTTTCTCTTTGTGCTGCCCTGCGATTGGTCTATTTACCTGTGCCGTCAGGGCCTCGGCAAAGGTTGTCTCCAGACCCTCAAGATAGTCTCGGAGGCTCCATGCAATCTTGTGTCCCTGGGCCTTTAGTTCGATCCCACCAATTACGTCCGATGATGTACTGAGCTGCAAATCAATGGGTTCGGAAAGGTACGCCTGCAGAACGTGGGCGATTTCCTGAGATCTGTCTTGAGGAATTTCAAAGGCACTGGTCACCTTGACGATTGGTTTGGAGGTGTCAATAGACGCCCTGAGTGCTTCTTTTTCTTCTTGACCAAGATTCTTAAGCCTTTCGATAAAGACACGGACCATCTGGTGTTCAAGATCGACATTTGCCAGATCCGTGAGTACCCGGCGGGCTACGGCGTACGTGTACTTGCCTGTGCGTTCTCGAAGATCCTGAAGGAATGCCTCTTTTTCGCGTTCTAATGCCTCGATCCAGTTTGCCCGAACAGCGTCAACCTGGTGGCGGGCCTGTCCTACAAGTTCTTTGCGCTGCGTTTCCACGTCCTCTTTCATCTGGCCTAACAAGCCTTCCCGGCGGCTCTCAAGCTCCTGGTTCATTACTTGCTGGCGCTCTTGTTCCTGGCGAGCTTCGTTTTCTCGTTTTTCGGCTTCTGCCAGTTGGCCCGCAAGGCGCTTCTCCCGCTCGTCCATGGCCCTGATGATCGGCTTATAAAGAAACCGCTTGAGCAGGTAGACGAGAACCAGAAAATTGACAATCTGGGCAATGACAGTAAACCAATTGATCAACACGGATCATCCTCCTGCTTTCGATATCACATGTTCCCAGAATGGATTGGCGAAAATAAGAATCATAGCTACCACAAAGCAGTAAATGGCCGTTGATTCCACCATGGCCAAACCCACGAAGAGGGTTCGCGTTATCGTATTGGCTTCGTCCGGCTGCTGGGCAATGGAGCTCAACGCCTGGGCCAAGGCCCGGCCTTCGCCTAATGCAGGGCCAAGCGAACCTATTGCGATCGTTAACCCGGACGCAATAATCGACATAGTGCCAATGAGACCAACGTTATCCATCTGATACCTCCCCTTTCTCTGTTTGTTGATCGTTATGTCCATCGTGCCGGATCCGTGTGGCAGCAGCAATGTATACCATTGCCAGGATTGCGAAAATATACGCCTGGATTAGTCCTGTTAGTAGGCCCAGGGCCTGCATGACAATTGGAAAGACAAGCGGGGCGATGGCAAGGAGTATGCCGGCAATCATGGAACCGCTCATGACGTTGCCGAACAGCCGTACGGCCAGTGCCAGGGTACGGGAGAGCTCGCCCATCACGTTGAATGGCAGCATGAAGACGGAAGGCTTTATGTACTGCTCAAAATAGGAGATCCCCTTATGAGCAATACCGTACAATGGAACCGCAACAAAGACGCATGTGGCGAGTGCTGCTGTTGTTGAAAGAGAGCCTGTGGGGGGTTCGAATCCGGGCACGATACTCAACAGATTACATACCCCAATGAACAAAAAGAGGGTGCCCACAAAAGGCAGGTATTCCCCCGGGTCTTGATGACCGATATCACGTATCTGATCCCTGATGCCGGTGATAAGGACCTCCATGAGGTTCTGCCATCTCGACAACTTGGTCCCTGACGTAAGCTTACGCGTCACCAGCCTGGAACCCAGAACCATGAGAGCCATCACCACCCATGTAAATATGATGGTGGCATTGATGACAATGGGTCCCCAGCGAAAAAAAACCAGAGTGTCAGGGCTAATACGCATTCGTTGAGACCTCTCTTTCCCGCCTATCTACCGCGCATGCTTGGGTTGGCTGTCTTTGCGTTTGGAAGAATGATAAGGCGCGGAACCGCAAGCTTCAGAGCACGTCATGTTCCTATTCCTACACATTAGGGTTTGTGCCTTAGGCCGCATTGATTTGTGAGTCGGACTTGCCGCTCTTTTCTTGAGGCCCCAAGGTTTTCACAAGAACCATGCGCACGGCAAGAAAACCCACCAGGCATACCACCAGCCGTTCCCATCGACCGGCCGTGACAAAATAGAAACCGACCAGAACGACTGCCAGGCGTCCAAAAAAACTTGACAGACTCATGACAACAGGCCGCTTGGCCGAGGGAAGCTTTCGAACGGTCAACCAGAGACCGTAGAAGTAAAAGGTCCCAAGAACCACGCCTGCCCCAAGAGCCAGCGTTAGGGGCAATAAGTCATTTATATTCAAGCTCTTCAGTTTCCTCTTCTATCATCTTCCGCTCACGGGAAATCCAAAACCATGCATTCAAACAGCCCAGTCCGATGCCAATGATTAAGAGCATCAGCGTCCAAGAGTAACGGCTCGACGACCTGAGGTCCAGCCACACGCCCAGGAAGATACCAATCAGCGTAGGGACGGCTACTGACCATCCTACCAGCCCAAACATGCCCAATCCGAACCAGACTGATTGGTCTGCCTGCTGACGGGCGCGCATCTTGCGGGCTTCTTTCGTCTTTACTTTCCTGGATAGGTCCTTTCTGAGGTCTTGCCGGCCCTGATCTGAGGAGTGCGTTTTATCCATGCTTTTCCAAGTCCATGAATCGGCGAATGAAGTTGGCTTCGAGCTTCGCAAATGCCGAGCGGGCCATTGTCTCGTGATCGTCCAGGCGTTGAAAACTTTCCTCAACCGTTTGTTCCAACTGGCCTAAATTGGGGCCCCGCACCGCATTTTTGCTTGAAACAAGGACCTCTGGGCCACACTTAATCAATATGCCTGCGTCGATGGCCAAAAACTCTTCAACCCCTCGCATTGGGGTGAAGGAAAGTAGTCCCGGCACCAGGGCTGTCAGGAAATCCACATGGCGGGGCAGGAGGCAAAAAGAGCCGTTTTCCGCCTCAGCCACGACCTTGGTCACTTCTTGATCTACAAGTACTCCGCTAGGTAGCAGTACCTTCAGTCTCATGGCATCTTTGCTTCTTCGATCTTCCCAATCATGTACAGGGCCTTCTCAGGATGATCTGAAAACTCGTCAGAGAGAATCCGCTCGCATCCCTCTATGGTGTCTTTCAAATCCACCATTTTTCCGGGCAATCCGGTGAACTGCTCTGTGGTAACAAATGGCTGAGTAAAGAAACGCTCCAGGCGCCTTGCGCGGAAAACAATCCTGCGGTCTTCCTGAGACAGCTCCTCCAGCCCCAGCATGGCAATGATGTCTTTCAAATCCTCATACATGGCCAATGTTTTGCGGACTTCCTGAGCGACCCGGTAGTGTTTTTCTCCTGCGGTGCCGGGCGTTTGCATCTTGGAGTTGGATACAAGGAGATCAATAGCAGGGTAAAGGCCCTCGCTGGCCTTCTTTCGGGATAGCACAATAGACGCTGACAAATGGGCAAAAGTGTGAACCGCGGCAGGATCAGTAAAATCATCGGCCGGGACATACACCGCCTGAATAGAGGTAATCGCGCCCGTGGAGGTATTACAGATTCGTTCCTCCAGTTCCGCAAGCTCCGTCCCCAGTGTGGATTGATATCCGAGACGGGAGGGAAGCCGACCCATGAGACCCGAGACTTCAGAGCCGGCCTGGATGAAACGAAAGATGTTATCGATCAAAAGGAGTACGTCTTGTCTTGCATCATCCCGAAAATACTCGGCCATGGTGAGGGCTGCATGGCCTACTCGAAACCTGGCTCCGGGTGGTTCGTTCATTTGGCCGAAGACCATCACGGTATTCTCGAGCACCCCGGCATCCCTCATCTCCCTGTATAGCTCTTCACCTTCCCGGCAGCGCTCGCCAATCCCACAGAATATACTAACACCCTCACGGCGTCCAACCATGTTGTTAATCATCTCTGTGACAACCACCGTCTTGCCAACGCCCGCACCCCCAAAAAGCCCGGCCTTACCTCCCAACTCCAGAGGGACGAGCAGGTCAATGGCCTTAATTCCGGTTTCAAAGATCTCCGAGCTCGTGGACCGTTGGCTGATCGGGACGGAATCGCGATGGATGGAACGCCACTCGGCATCGCTAAGCGGGTCTTTTCTGTCGATGGGTTCCCCAAACACATTGAATACCCTCCCAAGGAGGGCCTTGGAAACGGGGACTTTCACAGTCTCACCCGTGTCTTTAACCAGAGAGCCCCTGGCCAAACCCTGGGTCGGCGTCAGCGCGACCCCCCGCACCACTTCGGCATTCAGGTGGGTCTGCACCTCGATGGCGATTTGACCATCATCACCAGCCCTCAGGAGGCTGTAGACCGTGGGTATTTTTGTGGGAAACCGGGCGTCAACCACGCTTCCGCGCACCGAAACCACAGTGCCTTGGTTCTTCGGATTTGGTTTTGTTTGCTGGTTCATGAGCAGTAACGTTCAGAACAACGGGTTGCAAATAGAATATAAGGTA
>JAQBAU010000225.1:0-3509 GCA_032126655.1 Desulfobacterales bacterium | reverse complement strand
TATGTATGGTGCCGTCCGAACTGTATATTTCCCGCTTCTTCTCCTGAAAGGTCTTGTCCGTGTGGAAACTTGCTGGTGGGGTGTTGGTTGGCTGGGGGCTTGGGAGTAACGACTCAGCCAACATCTTTGGTGCGGGAGTAGCCGCAAACGCTGTTAGATACAGGACAGCGATCGTTCTCATCTCTGTTTTCGTTGTGGTTGGGGCGCTTGTTGAAGGCCACAAGACTATGGATACTGTCGGCGAAATGTCGACGCTGTCACACACGGCAGCTTTCATCGCAGCTCTTGCGACAGGGCTGACTGTATCGGCGTTTTCATGTCTGGCACTTCCTGTTTCAACCTCGCAAGCCATTATGGGAGCTGTGCTGGGCATAGGCCTGATCTCAGGGATTCCGGATTTTACGCGCCTGTACAAGGTCGTGATCTGTTGGGTCCTTACCCCTTTTGCTGCAATAGCCTTGAGCTTCATCCTGTATCCGCTTCTCGGGAGAATTCTACAGAAGACCCTCATGGATCTGAAACTGCGCAACGCGTTTCTAAGGTGGGGTTTGATATTTGCAGGTTGCTACGGCGCTTACTCACTGGGTGCCAATAATGTGGCGAATGTCACGGGGGTCTATGTCGGGTCGGGTCTCCTTGCTCCATTCGAAGCGGCGCTACTCGGAAGCCTTGGAATTTCGTTTGGAGTCTTGACCTATAGTAGAAAGGTTATGGGCACTGTGGGAAAAAGAATTGTCCAACTGGATGAGTTCTCGGCCTTTATCTCAACGTTCTCTGCGGCTATTACGGTCCATTTGTTCACACAGGTGGGTGTTCCTGTATCCACTTCCCAGGCAGTCGTTGGAGGAGTGACCGGTGTGGGTCTTGTAAAGGGTCTAAGGACCGTGCGAAAGAAGACGCTCGTAGGAATTGCCATCGGATGGGTGTCCACACCCCTGTTGTGTGGAGTCATTGCATACTTGATGATGAAGATTTACCTGTCTTTCAGCGGTATCGGCGCGTAGATAGATGTAGTATGATCAAGAAAGCGCCCGCAAGGAGGGAGAGCGATGATTTTCAAAAAAGAAAAAGAAGTCGTTGGGGACATTATTGAACATATTAATGCGGTGGAGGCGAGTGCAAATACTGCCATGAAATCAATCGAGACCTATCTGGAAGGCGATATCATTAAGTCAGAAGCCCTCCAACGCAAGGTGAACGACATAGAAACACAGGCCGATTTAATCCGGTATGAAATACGTGACAGATTGTATTCCGGGGCCTACTTGCCCCTTTACCGCGAGGGTCTCTCCAAGCTGGTAGAAAGCATGGACAAGGTGTCCAACGCCGCAGAAGCCTGCTGCGACTTCTTTCTGGCTCAAGGAATAGAGATCTCCGACCAGCTGAAGTCCCAATTTATAGCTATATGCCGTGCATGCTTCGACATTGTTGCTCCTCTCAGAGATGCCATGCTCATTTACATCGAAGGAGACAGTAGCGTTGATAGCATTCGGGCAAAAGCCAAACAAGTTGGCTTTGCAGAATCAAACGTAGATGAGATGGAGTGGGAGTTGACCCGGGAGATCTTCACATCCTCCCTGGACTATGCCCACAAGGTTCACTTAAAGCTCTGCCTGGATAGTATTGTGGAGATTTCAGACCGTGCTGAGGATGCTGCTGATGAATTGGAAATGCAGACCGTGAAGTCTATGGTTTAAGAACGGGACAGTGGATAGGAGACGCCCTCCACCTTAAATACTGCTCCGTCCGCAGATATTACAGTAAGCGTTATGTATCTTAAATTTCTAGATGCTAAAGGTAATAGCAAGTATTGTTGAATTGACGCCAAGAAAACCAACTAATGATAGTGGGAAGCACCTTTGAAGAATTTTAGGCCTCACCAACATCCATGCCTCGGAAAGGTACCAGTAATCAATCATCTCGACCCCCCCCAAAAAATACAGTCCTTCTTCCCCCAAAATACGGTCTTTACCCCATTGCAGCATCTGAAGCGCTCCGGTACAAACTTGGGCAGGAGACGGAGTTTTATCTACTTTAAAGTTGTAACATAAGGAGGTTCAGATGTCAGACAGCACAAGCCAGCGCCCAATGTCAGGTGCAAGAACAGCGATTGGGGCCAGGTCAAACCAAGATTGGTGGCCGAACCAGTTGAACCTCAAGAATCATCATCAGAACTCTCACATGAGCAATCCCAAGGGCGAGGAGTGCAACTACGCTGAGGAATTCAAGAAACTCGACCTAGAGGCTCTGAAGAAGGACCTTTATGCGCTGATGACCGACTCGCAGGACTGGTGGCCGGCCGACTACGGTCATTACGGGGGGCTCTTCATCCGGATGGCCTGGCACAGCGCAGGAACATACCGCACCGGCGACGGCCGCGGGGGCGCGGGGTCCGGCACCCAGCGCTTTGCGCCCCTCAACAGCTGGCCCGACAACGTGAACCTCGACAAGGCCCGCCGGCTGCTATGGCCAATCAAGCAGAAATACGGCAACAAGATCTCCTGGGCCGACCTCATGATCCTTGCCGGCAACTGCGCGCTTGAGTCGATGGGATTCAAGACCTTCGGCTTCGCCGGTGGGCGCGAGGACGTTTGGGAGCCTGAAGAGGACATTTACTGGGGGACCGAGAGCGAGTGGCTTGGCGACAAGCGCTACTCCGGTGATCGGGACCTCGAGAATCCTCTCGCCGCCGTGCAGATGGGCCTGATCTACGTGAACCCGGAGGGGCCGAACGGCGAACCGAATGTGATCGCTTCAGGCCGTGACGTTCGAGAGACCTTCGCGCGCATGGCCATGAACGACGAGGAGACCGTCGCGCTCGTCGCCGGAGGACACACTTTCGGCAAATGTCACGGCGCCGGCGATGCCGCCCTTGTCGGTCCGGAACCTGAAGCCGCCCCCATCGAGGAACAGGGTCTCGGCTGGAAGAGCAGTTTCGGCAGCGGCAAGGGGGGTGACACGATCAGCAGCGGCATCGAAGGTGCCTGGACGCCGAACCCCATCCGATGGGACATGGGCTATTTCGATGTGCTGTTCGGCTATGATTGGAATTTGGAGAAAAGCCCCGCCGGCGCCTACCAGTGGGTCCCGGTCAATCCGGATGAAAAGAATCTCGCGCCTGCCGCTCACGATCCGTCGAAGCGGGTTACGACCATCATGACCACGGCAGACCTCTCTCTGAGGATGGATCCAATCTATGCACCGATTTCGAAGCGGTTCCACGAGAACCCGGAGGAGTTCGCGGACGCGTTTGCCCGGGCGTGGTTCAAGCTGACGCACCGCGACATGGGCCCCCGCTCGCGCTATCTCGGTGCGGAGGTCCCGGCGGAGGAACTGAGGTGGCAAGACCCGGTGCCCGCAGTCGATCATGAGCTGATCGACGCGCAGGACATCGCAGACCTCAAGGGCAAGATCCTTGCCTCGGGCCTGTCGATCTCGGAACTGGTCCCGACCAGCTGGGCGTCGGCATCCACGTTCCGTGGCTCCGACAAGCGCGGCGGTGCGAACGG
>JAQBAU010000224.1:0-2957 GCA_032126655.1 Desulfobacterales bacterium | reverse complement strand
CTTTGATACCAGTTCCTCTTTCGAGGTCGGATAGAATTATCTGCCATCAACCTGCCGATACTACTGATTTTCCCTACGCATTTTCTCCCCAAAGATTTGCTATTGCCCTGACGCAGACTTGTAACATATGTTGGAAAAGTCCGTTGAGGACGCCATGCGATGAACGATATGACAACGACGGGTGAGCGAAGAAAACACAAGCGCTCCAGGATCCAGAGCGGTGCCTACGCTGCTATCGGTCCCAGTTTTGACCAAGTAGGTCCACTCATAGATATAGGCATGGGTGGCCTTTCTTTTCACTATACTGCTCACGAGAAGCAGCCGAGCGGATTATCCTTAGACATAATCTTCACCAATAGTAGTTTTCGTATCGATTACATACCGTTCAAAGCTGTTTCAGATTTAGAAATAACTGACGCAGGACATCCCCGTTCGCTATCCAAGTGGCGAACAAGTGTTCAGTTCGAGAAACTCACCTCGTATCAGGAACTGCTCCTATCTCATTTTATTCAGAACCATCACGCACGTGCAGAGTAAGCTTCCGGGCCGTATCCATATTCGGTTCTCAAAGAGGGAGGCAGGGTTAGGATTAGTCCTGCCTTTTCTGTGCGGACATATTGTGGTAGACTGTCATTTTTGTCAGGTACAAATCGTTTTTGACCCGTACAAAGAGGGTGCTATGAACCGAATGCCAAGACTCCGTTTCTCGCAGAGAGGCGGAGCTTGTTCTTTCGTTAAGAGGGAGTCTAAGCAATGAAACAAAGGGTGGAGTGCTGGAAGCTTTTCACATGTAAGGAGACGGAATGCCCGGTTTACCAGTCAAAGGAGCTGCGGTGCTGGCTTGTCTCGCGAACCCACTGTCGGGAAGAGATCCAGGGGAAATTCCTGGAAAAAATAGAGATGTGCCTCGACTGTGAGGTGTTTAACGCGAACATTGATCCTGCTTCGTGGGGACCAACGCTAGAAGTTGCGCATGAACAGTTCATAGAATACAGGCGGATGGTTGAAGAACGAGACAGGGAATTGCAGGGCATCAGCATGGAGTTGGCCCTGGGGTTGTCCGAGGTCTTCGAAGCATTAAGGCGGATTTCTGCGGGAGACTCTGAAGTAAGGATGCCTGAGACCTCTGACCTTGAGCTGATTACCAAGTTAAAGCAGATGGTCAATCTGACTGCCGCAGACTTGGCAGAGATTGTTGATATATCTCATGAGTTCGCCATGGGCCTTGCTGAGCACTTCGATGTCTTGAATAGGGTTGCGAAAGGCGATCTCACCGCAAGGGTGTCAGGAACCTCACAAGTAGAGCTTATCGAACTTCTGAAGCACCTGACAAATAAGACGATCGAGAGTGTGCACAGAGAGATGACTGAACGCAAGCGGGTGGAGGAAGAGCTGAAGCAATATCGTGATCTCTTGGAGGAATTGGTGAAAGAGCGCACCGTCGAACTCACAACGACCAATGAACTGCTACAACAGGAAGTCAAAGACGGGATCCGCAAAAAGCAAGCGCTTCGTCTGAGCGAAGAACGATATCGGGCGTTATTCATGAACAATCCTATCGAAACAATTATAGTGGACCGTAAAGGCACGGTGACCGGCTACAACCAAGCAATAGAGAGGGCATCTAAAGAAAAGCCGGGCGGTCGGGTGCCCAAACTGGGAGATAGAATGTACACGAAGGACTATGCTGGTAAGCACAAGATCAATATGCGCAAGGAACTAAAAGGATGCTTGAAGACGGGCAAACCAAAAGCTTTTTCTGACCTGAAATACGGTGATACATTTTTTAACGTAAACATATCTCCTTTTAGCGAAGGGGCTATTGTAACATCCATAGACATCACCCAGCGCAAACACGCTGAGGAGAAACAGCAGCGAGCCGAGGAAAGATATCGTGCAGCCCTGGAAGCCTCTCCGCACCCCATTGTGGTCTACGATATGGAGGGAAGATGCACTTACATCAATCCGGCATTCTCCAAGGTTTTCGGATGGATCACCGAAGAGCTCACAGGCAAGAAATTGGGTTATGTCCCAGAGGAGAACTGGCCTGAGACCCAATTCATTATTAAGACAGTATTGTCGGGAAAGAGTTTCTCAGATGTAGAAAGCCGTCGCCTTACCAAAGACGGAAACACGATTGACGTTAGCATCAGCGGGGCCATCCATTTGAGTCAAGAAGGCACTCCCGTGGGGAGTGTTCACTTCCTGCGAGACATTACTTCGCATAAGATCGCCGAAAGGCAACTTAAGGAGAGGCAAGAGGAATTGCAGGTGCAGGCTCAAAACCTTCAGGAAGTGAACATCGCGTTGAAGGTGTTACTCAAACAAAGGACGGATGACAGAATAGAAGTTGAAGAAAAAGTCTTGTCAAACATGAAGGAGCTGATTTTGCCGTATGTGAATAGGCTAAAAAATACGGGATTGGACGCACGTCAAATGGGTTACGTGAACATCATCGAATCGAACATGAGTGACATCGTTTCCCCGTTTTTGGGAAATCTGTCCTCTAAATACTTGAGTCTCACACCCAGAGAAATCCAAATAGCTGACCTCGTCAAGCACGGCAATACAAGCAAGGATATCGCTCAATTATTAGACGTGTCCCCAAGGACGATTCATTTCCACCGCGAAAACCTCAGGCGGAAACTTGGCCTAAAGCACAAACAAACAAACCTCAGATCCAACCTGTTGTCATTTCACAAAGGTACTTGACCAGCGTACTTGTTGTTCATAATCATGACCGGAACTTGCAGCAACTTATAATACCCCGTCCTAGTCAGAAAGCCTTCACAAAATACCAGGAATAAAGTTTCGTTTCAGGATCGAAGGCAACAAGTGTGGGCGGGAATAAACCCGCCTGAGGCTGATAAACCCCTACACAACACTTTGGTGGGCACGATGGAAGAGGGGTCGAAAGGATAAGGGAACGTCAGTGTTGGGCTATGACGATCACCAAG
>JAQBAU010000223.1:0-18519 GCA_032126655.1 Desulfobacterales bacterium | reverse complement strand
GTTTCAAGTGAAGCAAGAATTTGGGGGCTTCTGCGAGAATAAAGGGCCAATGACACTTCTACTCTTAGAGAGCATTGCCCAAAGTGAAATCGATGGAAAATCGTCGACATGACGCTCTGATCTACGGAAAGTACCACCTGTTCATATCAATCACCCTTTTACAGCAAGGATCTTAAACCACTAAGGGCTCGCTCAAGAATAAGTTCGCAGAATTGGCGCTCAGATTTGGGTCGGATTTGTCCGATCCGATTGAGCAAAACCACAGGGCACGAAGTGAAGCTACAGCGCTATAGCTAGCTATTTCGCGGATTTTGCGAATGAGGCATCGGGCAAAGATGGCCTGAAGCTGAGATGCCAAAATGTGAAGTTATTTTTGAGTGAGCCCTAAAAGTCGAAAGTCCGGAGCACGCCTTGTCATCAAGAAACGTTATAGACCGAGCAACTCCGAAGTCTGGCATGAATAATCAGAAACAGTCCCTGACGGAAAACGAAATGGCACTTAAGAGGAACCTCTTCGTTCTGGCATCTCTTGTTACGCTCACAGCCTTTGTAGTGCTCTTTTTTGACGACCACATCCGGGTATTTGTGAGAAGAATAGCCCCGGAGCCTCCTGATCGGACCCTTTTGTTTATCTCAGAGTGGGGGCTGTACGTTTTCTATCTTATCTTTGCGGGTCTCTTGGTTTATGCCCTGCTTAGAAAAAGAGGAGACTTGAAAAACCTGTGCATCGCGTGGGTCCAGGCAGAAGTCGTTTTTGGCTTTGCAGTAGTTAGGGTCATGAAGATCATCTTCGGACGCGCAAGACCGCCCATAGGCTCAGAATTTGGCTTTTTTTCTCTCCATGATCGATATAACTCATTTCCTTCAGGACACGCGGCCGACGCCTTTGTATCAGGGATTTTTCTGTTCTATTTGTTGAGGCATTCAAAATACCGTTTCGTGCCGTTACTCTATGCCCTTGTGATGGCGCTGCTGAGGGTACTAGTATATGAACATCACCCCTCGGACATCATCGCAGGAATGGCTATAGGCATATGGGGAGCAAGTCTTTTATTGTTGAGAGACAAACCCGATAGACAACGTGCAAGATGAAATCTCCTTCTTGGCCTTTGTGAAAAATAGCCCGATCAAGAAGACGATAATAATGGACAATTCACCATTGAGAATCATGTTTGTGTTCTCCACCCGAGCCATGGGCGGAATGGAACTACGGGCGGCGCGACTGGCCAAACTCACAATGGAACGGGGGCATTCGGTTTATTTCGGATGCCCTCGTGAATCACAGCTTGACAGTCTTCTCAAAGAATACAAGGTTCCCCGGATTTCGCTACACGTTCACGGCTCGCTAGACGTGGTTGGCGCGCGGAAACTGGCGGCGTATCTGAGAAGAAATCGCATTGACTTGGTGATGCCGTTTTCCGGCAACGACTATTGGATGACGATCCTGGCCGGAAAATTGTCTGGGGCTCGCGTCGTGGTTAACCGTTCTACCCCCAGCGCGTTGAATCCGCTTTCTATACCTGTGCTGAGAAGGGCTGATGTTATCATCGCTGTTTCCAAAGGAATTGAAGATATTCTCGTCGGTCAGGGAATCCCAAAGCACCGGATCACTGTGGTCTATTTGGGCGTTGACACAAGTCTGTTTTCGCCGGAATCAACTTCTCCGAGAGAACAAGTACGCAAAGCGTTAGGGCTCCCCTTGGACAAATTTGTCATAGGTTGCCTTAGCCGTCCCGGGAAAGGACAAGAGGACTTGTTGAAGGCCGGCAGCCAGTTGGCATCTACCCACCCGGATGTGCATTATTTGTTTGCTGGAGGCGGTGTTCCCCTGAGCTTGGATTCCTTGATTCACGACTTGCCTGATGATCTTCAAAACCGAGTTGTCTTGCACGATATGCTTCCTCACGGAAAAATGGCCGATATACTGGAAGCTTTGGATGTTTTTGTATTGCTACCCGAGACAGAACCATTCAGCAACGCTGTCCTGGAAGCCATGGCCATGGAAAAACCGGTGGTCGCAACTCGCACACAGGGCAATATTGAAGCGATAGAAGATGGAAAATCAGGCTTACTAGTAACGCCGCATGATATTGCCACCCTTGTCAAACACCTTGGCGACCTTCATGATTTCCAGGAGAGACGTGTGATCATGGGTCAGCATGCCCGCCAACGTGTGTTGAGGTTTTTTACGCAAGATATTATGATGAACCGAATGGAAGAGGTATGGATGTCCGTATTGCCTAAGACACAACACGGTACTGTGTGAAAAAGGGTTTGGCGGTCAATACACCTATGATAGATTTCTCTTTGTTTTACATGTGTTTTTGACATGTCCGGTTCGCAAAAAATCATTCATAAAGCTGTCTCAGCATCTTTCAAATGCTTGGGCCTTATACCCAGAAAGTTGGGTATATCGGTGGGCAGATTCCTGGGACGCGGTTCGTTTCTGGCCAATAGGAAGCACCGGGAGATAGCGCTCAACAATCTAACCCTTGCCTACGGTCATGAGAAATCCCCCCGCGAGATTCGAATCCTTGCCAAAAAGATTTTTGGGAATCTTGGGCAAATCGTTTTTGAAATAGCCTGGTTCTGGAGATTGGATAGAAGGGATTTTCACAAGCACTTTCGTATCGACGGGTTATCCCATTTCACTAATGCGCTCAAGAAGAATAAGGGAGTGCTATTGCTCACTGCCCATTTCGGCAACTGGGAGCTTCTGACAGTCTTTTCAGGCATGACCGGTTATCCTGTCAATATCATCTATCGGCCACTCGATTTTCGGCCGCTGGAAGAATTCTTTGTCAATTTCAGGACGCGCTTTGGCGGAGACTTGATTCCCAAAAACCGCTCAATGCGTAGGATCCTGACATGTCTCCAAGGGGGAGAAGCTCTTGGTTTTCTGATGGATCAGAACGTTGACTGGTACGAGGGCGTCTTTGTTGAATTCTTTGGCCGGCGGGCTTGCACGAATAAGGGACTGGCACTTTTGGCTCTCAGGACTGAAGCGCCGGTAGTTCCCATCTTTCTTGTTCGTGAGGGATCTGGCTTCAGAGTGGAAGTGGGGCCTGAAGTGCCTCTCGTGAAGACAGGGGACAAGACAACGGACATAGAAGCCAACACACAACAATACAATGGGGTTATAGAAGCATTTGCACGTCGTTATCCAGATCAGTGGTTCTGGGTCCACCAGCGCTGGAAGACACGACCGTACAAACCATGGCCAAGGACATAGCTCGACACGGAATATTGTACGTGAAAATTTCTGTGATCATAACAACTTTCAATCGGCCAGACGCATTGGCGAGGGTGCTGCAAGGATTGCAGAATCAGACGAGGTCAGCCCACGAAGTGATAGTGGCTGATGACGGGTCCGGTCCGGAGACAAGTCAAACCGTTCGTGGATTCGTACCTGAATTCCCTTGTCAGCTCATTCACGAATGGCAGGATGATCTGGGATTCCGGGCGGCAAGAATCAGAAATCAAGCACTAAGGAAATCGAGCGGAGACTATATCATCCTGCTTGACGGAGATTGTATTCCTTCAGAACATTTCATTGAGGACCACCTCTTACTGCTTGAGAAAGGCTTTTTTTTTCAAGGCAAAAGGATTCTGGTCAGTCAAAGGCTGTCTCAAACGTTCACACATGAAGATGCCAATTGTCGTTGGAAATTGCTGAAGTCGCTTCTTCGTGGGGATATTGGAAATGGCCACCATATAGTCAGGGTGCCCATTTTTCCAGCCTATTCTACAACCAAGTTGAGCGGTATACGCAGCTGCAACATGGGTTTTTTTAGGGAAGACATATTTGCGGTCAACGGGTTCAACGAGGATTTTGTGGGCTGGGGACGCGAGGATTCCGAACTCGTTGTTCGATTCTACCGATATGGCTTGAGACGAAAAGAACATCCTTTCATGGCCATTTGCTTTCATCTCTGGCATGATGGAAATGACAGGCAACGTCTTGCAGTCAATGATGAGCTGTTGAGAAAGGCCATTGAGTCAGATGAATACGTCTGTTCCAAAGGACTGGCAAACCTTTAAGAAGATGAAGGGAGACACCCTTCTGTACTTTGTTTTTGTGCTTGTCTTCTTCTTCATGTCTTTGGGCACGACACTCGTGACCATTTTCGGGATTCTGAGTCTTTATGCCTGGCTCTTTGCAGGGAAGATCAAAGGGTTTAGGTCTATCGCAAAAAGCTCCTGGTTCTGGCCGGTCCTTGTGTTTATGGTGTTGCCTTGGATGGGTCTCCTGTATACGCCGGACCTGTCAGGGATCGGCATTGACTATGCGGCAAAGAGTCACTACTGGCTCTACGCTATTACTGTCGCCTCTATCTCTTTTTCGATTTTTCCCCCCGAAAGGCTTATCCAGGCATTTTTGGCGGGGCTGGCGCTTAACGCGGTTGTGGCGATATACCAGTTTGCCGGTTTTGTACCCCTCACGCGAGGTTATGAGTATCGCGGGTTTGGAGAAGGCTACGGCGTATTGTCGGTTTTTCTAATCGTGGGGATACTTGCAGCGTCTTACTATTTCGGGAAAGCCGCCGAAAAGAAACGGAAGGTTCTTCTGTCTCTTCTTATAATCCTTTACTTCTTTCACTTGATCATAATGCAAGGGAGAGCAGGATATGTTACTTTCGCACTCCTCTCCCCGTTAGTTATCCACTCTCTTTTCAGAAAAATTGGCTTCTTAAAGATCTTGTTAGCCTGCGTTCTCCTCTTGGGACTCATGTCTCTTTCTCCGGTTGTTAGAGAACGTGTCCGTCTTTCAATAGATCAACTGGAGCATCACGTGCATGCAGAGGGGGACGGTGCCTGGGGAAAGGAATACTCTAAGCACCAGGACAGGTTTTTTATGTGGTATGGTGCCATTCCTATCTTTCTGGAGAATCCTCTGTTTGGCGTGGGAACCGGCGGCTACCAGACAGCCATGCAACAGAGGGGAAAAGCGGGCGATCCTGATATGGCCCATCCACACAATAATCTGCTGCACATGGCGGTCAGTTATGGGATCGTCGGCATCATTGCTTATTTGTGGCTTTTTGTGGAAACCATAAGAAATGCCTGGAAACAAAGGGAGACGCCAGTTGGCTTTTTTGTTTTGTCAGCAGCCATAGTCGTATTTGTCAGCGGGTTGTTTAACACCACGATTCTGGATGTGGGAACACTGTTTCTTCTGGCAGTCGCTGTCGGTCTTCAGCAGTCATTTCCAAAATTCGTCAGTGCCGGTAATAGGCAGGTTAAGAAGGAACCCTCTCCCAGAGTTGGACACGCGTAGAAGACTAACTTCTTTGTCGCGGGAAATAGACCAAATTGGGTGCTAAGCCATGAGCAAAATATCAGCATACATTATTGCATATAATGAAGCAGCTAAGATCCGAGCTGCAATTGAAAGCATTAGCTGGACTGATGAAGTGCTTGTTGTCGATTCTCACAGTACAGACGGAACTACCGAAATCGCTCAGTCCATGGGAGCAAGGACTATACAGGTTCCATTTATCGGTTTTGGTGACCTGAGAAATAAAGCTATTGCTGCCTGTGCCTATGACTGGGTTTTCAGCCTGGATGCCGACGAGCGGTGCACCGATGAAGTTCGTGATGAAGTTATGAACATTATCCAATCGGATAACTCGTCTGATGTGTATTACATTCCCAGGAAAAACTTCTTCATGGGAAGGTGGATTAAACATTCTGGATACTATCCGGATTATCGCCAACCGCAACTCTTTCGTAAGGGAACGCTTAAGTACAAGCTTGATCCGGTTCATGAAGGTTTTGAGCTGCAAACATCAACACCGCCCGGTTATCTCAATAACCCGATTTGGCAGATGCCGTTTAGGAATCTTGAGGAGATTCTTCACAAAGCAAACCGCTATTCGTCTCTCGGGGCAGCTAAACTGGAAGCTGAAGGGAAGCCCTCCGGTATGACCACGGCGTTGTTCCACGGCCTGTGGGCGTTTGTTCAGCATTTCTTCGTAAAAAGAGGGTTTCTGGATGGTTGGGCTGGTTTTGTGATAGCGCTAGGTAATTTTGAAGGAACGTTCTACAAATACGCAAAGCTTCACGAGAAAACTGCCAGTTGGGAGCCGCCGGATCCTGGGTAGCTGCAAAGGAGGCGGTTTTTCTTCCAGATCAAGTCTTATCCCTCCTCGAACTGCAATAGCGAGCGCATTCCCTGTCCCGCCGTGGCGGGACTGCAGGGAGCTTCAATCGGAGTCAACTGCCCCGTCTGCTGACGACACTTTCTTCTTCTCAAAAAACCGACCCGCAGCCTTGATCAGCAGCACTGATAGAATTCCGCAAAGTGTTCCTACAGCCGCCCCAAAAATAACATCTGTGGGGTAATGAACGCCTAGATACACCCTGGAATAAGCGACCAAGAAAGCTACCGCGTAGAAAAGGGGCCACCACCGTCGATAATAGTAGGTTAGCAGCAAGGCGGCTGCGAACATGTTGGTGGCGTGAGAGGAAGGAAGTGATCTGGATCTGCCGAAGACCGGTTCCTCGAGTTCCGGAGTCACAACCCAATCCCCCTGGTAACCGTGCAGGCGGACGTGTGACAAAGCATCGTACGGCCTGGGACGGTCAAATATAGGCTTAAGGACATCGGAACTCACGTACTCCGAAAAAGCAATAAGCAAGACGATGCCGACTGCCAAGGAACGGGCCCTGAAACCTTTTCGCGTAATGAGAAACAGCCAGACCGACGCCAGAGGAATATAGAAATACTTGAGGTTGGATAATATCGGCATCAAGAAGTCAAATAGACCGTTTTGACCTGATTTGTTTATTAAGTAGAAGAGCTCTATATCGAGGCTTTTTATGAATTGCCACATAGCAGCAACCTATGAGAAGGAATTCCGTTCCATGTCAAACGGAGGCCACCCTCCCCTATATCCTTCTCCCAGAAGGATATAGAAACAGAATTCGTTGATGATCTCACGGCGATATCGAGGCTGATGCCTCCCCACAAGTGTGAGACTCTTGAAATGAGGTTCATATTTTCCGAGCATCTGCTCATCCATAGTCGGCAAGAGGATCAGGGCATTTTTGTCCGTGAGATAACTCGCATCCCCAAGAAAGATGTAGCGTTCAGGGTGGTTGAAGTTGATGCCTATGTCTATCTTCTTGCTGTAAAATACGGCTTCAGCCAGAGCCGTCCCGCGTTCTGCTGCAAGGAAATAGCCGTTTCCGTGAGGGTGTTTTTCAACCAGAGAATCGATTTGTTCCCCTAAGTCCCGCCATCCGTGAACTTGATTTGTTACGTCCCTATTAGGTGGCAGAGGGATGACCGGTCTAATGAGATGTACATACACCACAGCGTTTATTACAACACCCAACCCCAGTGCAGCATAGAGCAAACGTCTCGATGACTTCTTCCGGTTTTCCGAAGTCCGGCAATATACGGCCCACATCAGCAGCAAGCCTGCAACATAAGCTGGCGCAGGCCAATTTGCCTCAGCCCGGTCACCCACTGCGGTGGAAACAGCAAAGAACAACAAGACAGGCCAAGAAAACAGTACCAGATACATGTACCCAGGAATCCGTTCCCTAACAGACAGGAAAAAACCCTTTATACTGTAGAATATGAAAGCCGCGAAGATTCCCGGCGTGATGATTAAGGCCTGCCCGCCTATGTATTCCAGGAGTTTGACGCCCACATGTTGACGGTCTGGAGAAAACCCGTGTTTCGACTGATAGACAAATGATACCCATTCATGTTGCCAATTCCAAAGAATGACCGGGGAGAAGATAATGGCTCCGATCAACAAGGCCAGATAGGGTTCTTTGCGAGCCAACCAATGACGATCGGACGGCGAAATGAGAAGATAGGCGAATTGGCAGGGAACCAACAGAACGGCGGTGTACTTGCTCAAGAGACCCAATCCCAGGGCAACTCCCCACAGATACCACCAGAAAGCTTTTTTTTCTGTGATAATCTGAACACCGAAATAAAAGGCCGCTGTCCAAAAAAGGAGCATTGGTGTGTCTGGTGTCTGGATGATGGACCCTGTTGAAAAAAGGAGGGTGAGATTGGCTATCGCCAGAACTTCCCATGGAAACCGAGCATTTTCAGGAACGAGCTTCTTTCCTGCGAGATACACCAGCATAAGACAGGCGATAGAACAAAAAAGCCCGCCGAGACGTACAAAGAATTCGCTGTCTGTTCCGAGCGCTGTAAAAATGGCCATTATGTAGGCAGTCATCGGGGGGTGATCAAAATAGCTCCAATCCAGGTGTGTCGACCAGTACCAATAGTAGGCTTCGTCAGGAAGCAACTGCAGGTAGGAAGCATAGAAGAGGCGAACCGCATACAGAAACATCAAAAACGGTAAGACCCAACGGCCCGGCTTGTCTAGGATCTTAAGAGGCATTGGCGTGAACTTCACATCTGCGTTACATCAGGAGAGGGGCTCTAAACGGCCGTTATCCTCAAACTGCATCGTGTACAACTTGTGATACTCGCCGTTCATGGCAAGAAGGTCTTCGTGTCTGCCCTCCTCAACGATTCTGCCATTCACAACTACGACGATTCTGTCAGCATTCCGAATAGTCGAAAGTCTATGAGCAATCACCAAGGTCGTCCGACCCTTCATCAGGTTGTCAAGGGCTCCCTGAACCGCCAACTCTGACTCGCTGTCCAAGGAAGAAGTTGCCTCATCCAGGATTAGAATAGGAGCATCTTTCAAAAGCGCACGGGCAATGCATATGCGCTGCCTTTCGCCTCCCGACAATCGGACGCCCCGCTCTCCCACGACAGTCTCAAACTTGTCAGGAAAGGCCAGGACGAAATCATAGGCGTGTGCAGCCTTGGCAGCTGCAACTATATCCACTTCTGAGGCTTTGAGATTCCCGTAGGCAATATTGTTGCGAATCGTATCGTTAAAAAGGATGGGGTCCTGGGTGACGATACCGATCTGATCACGAACTGATTTGATTGTCACATCTCGGACATCTTGTCCGTCCACAAGCACTGCCCCATCGGTAACATCGTAGAATCTCGGAATCAGGTTTGCCAGCGTTGTCTTGCCCCCACCACTCATGCCCACCAAGGCAACGATTTCGCCGCCCTTGATATCAAGCTCAACCTCTTTTATGACGATCTGCTCCTGATACTTGAAAGAAATACGGCGAAAAACGACCGAGTGAAGCCCCGGCTCCAGGTCAAGAGCACCCTCACGCTCGACAACGTCTGATTCGGTATCCAGGATATCATAGACTCGAACTGCTGCAGCCAAACCTTCCTGGATGATATTGTTCAAATTACTGATCTTCTTGATCGGATC
Source organism: Desulfobacterales bacterium (assembly GCA_032126655.1). Taxonomy (GTDB): domain Bacteria; phylum Desulfobacterota; class Desulfobacteria; order Desulfobacterales. The sequence goes on along the minus strand of JAQBAU010000223.1, from coordinate 9,232 downwards.
ATACAGCATGATGAGGGCAGCCATAAATGAAAAGAAGGTCCCGGGTGTTGAGGTCCCGGCGATCACCTGGTATCCGCCGTACCAGATGATAAGCGTGATTCCAATGCCTCCTAAGAGCTCCATCACGGGCGAGGACAACGATTTGATCATTGCCGCCTTCATTTCGTATTCGAACAACCGGGCGGTTCTTGCAAAAAAGCGCCTGTTTTCGTATGACTCCATCCCAAAGGCTTTCACGATTCTGTTGCCTGTGAAAGTCTCGTGTAGGAGGGAGCTCATGTCGGCCACCGCTTCCTGACATCGGCTGCTGAGCTTACGTATTCGCCTGCCAAAACTAACAATCGGGATCACCGCCACGGGTAAAACTGCAATTGCAATCAGGGCCAGCTTCCAGTCTCGATAGAAAATCACGAAAAGCAAGCCTACGATTGTGAAGCAGTCTTTCAGCACCCCTGTGACCGCCTCAGATACCATCCCCTTGACCCTTTCGATGTCGCTGATAATCCGTGCCATGAGCGTCCCGGTATCCTGTCTTTGGAAGAAGGACAGGGACAGCTTTTGCATGTGACTGTACAGGTCGTCACGCAACCGTCTGATAATGCTTTGGCCAACATGATTCATGAGATATCCCTGGCCAAAATAGCACACCCCCCTCGACAAGTAGAGAAGGAGGATCCCCCAGGGGAGGAGCTTCAACATTTCTATGTCTTTCTTGAAAAAGATCTCGTCGAGCACAGGTTTTATAACAAACGCTGTTGCAGCAGTCAGCGCAGCAACTGCGATCATGCACAACATGGCTATGAGCAAACGCAGCCACTCTTCTCCCACCAGCCTCAGAATCCGCCGGGATATCTCTATCACGTCTGTTTCGCTCTTTTCCTTCACACCTATCACCTACGCGACCGTGGTATCGTGCCCATCCACACATGGGGTAACTGGGTAAGTTTCCAATTCATAATGGAAACCAGAAGCCATCTCAAAATTCCGGATCAGGTTCGAGGGCAAGGCGTCCCGCGAATTTAAGACGGAACGTACACGTCAGTACGTGAGTATTTCAATTCGCGGGACAACACCGCCATCGGACCTCAGACGGGTTTTTGAGATGGCTTCTAGTCTATTTGGTGACCATAGTAGCCATCCACAGCCTTTGTAATTCGATTGAGTTCATTTTCGAGTTTCATGCGATAAAGCTCTCTTGCGTCCGAATCGAGTTTGGTCGGCACCGAAATAGGCCCTCCGTAGATAACACGTCCTTCGTTGAACGGATAAGGCAAAATGAACCGATCCCAGCTGGGAAATACCTTCATCCTTTTTGCACTGTAGCTCATCGGAACGATGGGATACCCGGTCTTTTGAGCCAGCGCGATAATACCTGGCTGAACCTTGAACCGCGGGCCTCTGGGACCGTCAGGAACGATTACTGCGGGACAATTCTTTTCTTTGACAGCTTTGATGAGCCGGGAAAGAGCCCTAACACCGGAGCGAGAGGAGGACCCGCGGACCGGGTTGTGACCTTGGCGCTCCAGTACCTGCGCCATCATCTCCCCATCATTGGATCTGCTCACAAGAATTGCCGCATCCCGTCCCTTGTAGACATAGCTGAGCATCAGCATTCTCGAATGCCAGAAGGCAACAAGGTATCTCCCTGACTCGATCTCCTGTTGAGCCTTCTCAAGATCAATGGATTCAATCCGCACCGTACTGAATATAAGATCGATGACAAACTTGCCAAAGAAACCGAACAATGGCCACTGGAAATCCAGAATTTTCTTTTTTAGTGAGGCCTTCATCAATCGCTTTCAGGATAGCATTTCCACAGCAACCTCAGCAACCCGCTCCGAGGCCCCAGGCAATCCCAGCTTTTGTGCTACCCGATGGAGTTCGGCTTGCACCTGGGCAAGTCCGTGCTCGTCCTGTATCATTGCCAGAGCCTGGTCGGATATTTTTTCGGCTGACGCGTCGTCCTGAATCAACTCGGGCACAATCGATTTCCCACCAACCAGGTTCACCAAACCGATGTGCGTAACGTGAATAAGACGTTTCGCAAGCCAGTAACTTAGTGGTGACATTCTGTACACAATGATCATAGGTGTACCCGCTATTGCCGCCTCCAAAGTCACTGTTCCGGATGCTGTTATGACTAATGTGGCCTGATCAAGGACATCTCGGAGCCTGTTGGACAGGACCAGGATGTCTGCCTTTGCTCCCTCGACGATACCCTCCGCAATATCCCTTCCTACCGAAGAGGCCACCGGTACTGCAAAACGGACCCCTTCGAGGCGCTGCGACAGAATCTCCGCCACCTCTACCATTGTGGGAAGCATCCGCGTGACCTCTTGAGTGCGACTCCCCGCAAGAAGGCCCACAAGAATGCCATTGCCTTTCAGGTCATCAGAAACCTTCCCTGTTCCCGCGGGCGGCGTGCTGTCCAACAGTGGGTGTCCCACAAACGTAACCGGAACATCCCACTTCTTGTAGAAGTCTACCTCAAATGGAAAAATCACGACCATGTGATCAACCAGCTTCTTGATCTTCTTCACACGACCTGCTCGCCAGGCCCATATCTGGGGACTGATGTAGTACATCACAGGGATGCCCAGTTTCTTGGCTGTAGCCGCAACAAGCAGATTGAAGTCTGGAAAGTCGATCAAGATGAGCAGGGCGGGACGAATCTTTTTGAGGTCCTGCTTGGCCTGCCAGAGGGCCCTGAGAATAGGTCTAATCTTTGAGAAGACCTCAGCAGCACCAACAACCGCTATATCGGAATTGTCAACCCGTACCTCAACGCCGGCGCGTCGAAGGGCATCACCACCTATTCCGAAGAAATCGAGATCCGGGTCGAGCCCCCGCATGGCGTCCACTAAGTGGGCCCCGTGGAGGTCTCCGGAGGCTTCCCCAGCGATGATCATGACCCTGCGATTTCTATTTCCAGACGCCTGATTGATAGGCTGATCCTTCGACAAATCAGAGAAACACCAACGAGTCAAAATTCGGCTTCACGAGGATTTCGAAAACGCACCAATGGTATATTCCAACCATGGTGCCATGCAGTAAAGCTCCCCGCGCTTCCGCGCGGGGCATCCTAAATTCTTGTCGAAACGATCTCCTCCCCCTTGGCCTACTTCGCCGCCCTTCCGGGCAGGGCATTCTGGCATGTTTTCGGTAAATCCTATAGTGAAACACCCCTTCTGAGGAAGTCTTCGGTCGTTTCTTCAATCTGATCTATGATGCTCAGGGCAACCCCCAGGGCATTCCGCCCGTCCATCCCCGACACGACCGGAACCTCGCGGGTCCTCACGGAGCGAACAAATGCCTCCAACTCGGATTTCAGGGAATCAGCCTTCTCAAACTTCTTGGGTTCAAAAGACACACCAGGAATGGGAAGGGTACTTCCCTTTCCGTCCTTTCGGAAGACGGCCATTTCATGGTTCGCGTAATCGACCGACACATAGGTATCTTTCTGAAAGATCCTTATCTTTCGCATGTTCTTTAGGGAAATACGGCTGGCGGTAATATTGGCCACGCAGCCATTTTCAAAGACCAATCGGGCATTGGCAATGTCTACATGAGAGGTGATCACAGGAACGCCGAGGGCGTGAATGCTCTTCACCTCGGACTTCACGAGGCTAAGCACAATGTCTATGTCATGGATCATTAAATCCAGGACGACATCGACTTCTGTGCCTCGCGCTTTCTTTCCTTCTTCTGGTTCCTTAGGAATATGCAAACGATCGGACTCGATGAACAAAGGGCGGTCCAAAATCTCCCCAAGAGCCATCACCGCCGGATTGAATCGCTCCAAATGCCCCACTTGAATGATTCGGCCATGGGAATCTGCAATTTGAATAAGGGCATCCGCTTCCTCCAATGTCTCCGTCATCGGTTTCTCAATCAATACGTCTACGTCATTTTCCAAGAAATCCCGGCTGATTGGAAAATGCAGTTGAGTAGGGACTACAATACTCACCGCATCTGCCAAACCTATGAGATCTCTGTGGTCGTCAAAACCCTTTGTTCCAAACCGTTCAGCAACGCTTTCGGCCCTTTCGGGCACAACATCTACTACACCCGCAAGTTCTACACCCTCTATCCCGGCATATTTCTCCGCGTGAAACGTCCCCAGATATCCAACGCCGACCACACCAACCCTCAAGTTCCTCATTATTTTCTCTTCAACAGGAAATGTCCAGGATACTGCAAGTGCCAAAACTAAAAAAACAAAACAAGGCAAACATGCCTTCGCTAAATCATCAACTTTAGCGCACTTTAGGCACTTTCTTCACCTATTCAATGCCGACAATAGAAATACCTTTTTCGTCTGCCAGTGCCACCATCTCTTCTTTATCAAAAACGACTGTTTTTCCGGCTTCAACCGCCAGGACCGAAGCACCAACAATGCTCATCGTCTTAATCGTCTTGATTCCCACGGCAGGGACATCGAATCGCATGTCCTGATTCGGTTTGCTTGCCTTCACCACCACCGTTTTTTCCGTGCCGAGTTTCCCCCCTCGTCGTATGGTCGCGTCGGTACCATCGATTGCCTCCACTGCCATGACAGATCCATCACGAACGACCACACTCTGTCCAATATCAAGGCCTCCGATCTCCTTTGCAATTCGCCACCCGAAACGCACGTCGGCCTTCTCGGACTTGTTCGGCTTCCGCCGCGTCCAGCAGCCTTCTGGAGCCAGGAGTTCCGGCACCAAGAACGTAGAAGCGCGAACGGTTATTCCCTCTTTTTCCAGTTCATCGGCAAAGGCCCGCAAAAGCCCATCATCCTGTGTATGATCCATCGTTGCCACGATCTTCAGGGCCATCAGGTCCGGCCTAACGCCTGAGAACATCTTTGTCTTGGCTATGCCCCCAGCCATGACAGTATCACGGACATCATTCTCTCTGAGAAACGTAATCAGTTTCTTCACCTGCCCAATCTTTATCCACTTCGTCGCCTCGACGAGGCTTTCAAGGCCGGGATCAGTCTCACCAACATGGGCTACGGCGTACACCTTCAACCCTTTTTGCCTGGCAGCCCTCGAAAAAATGCCTGGGAACTGCCCGCTTCCTGCGATGAGCCCAATTCGTTTCATGGTCATTCGTTAATGCTCACTAGTCATCTCAAAAATGCGTCCAAGACTTCATGATCACGCCCAAGAGTGGGAGTAATGGAGTGATGGAGTAATGGGGTAATGAGGAAAAAACCCAACATTCCAACACTCCAGTACTCCAATACTCCTGGCGAATTCAGCAATTAGGGACGTGAAACCTGATTCGCATTTTTGAGATGCATAGTAACCAGTGACCAGCATCACCTCGTTATACCACGCTCAGATGACTTGATGAAGTTAATGAGAGAATCAACTTCCGGTTGTTGATCCACCTGTGCAGAAACCCTTTCAATCGCCTCGTTCAAAGTCAATCCGAGTCGAAACAGAATGCGATAAGCTTTTTTCAGGGCAAGTATGGTCTCAGCCGGAAAATTGTTACGCTTTAGACCTACGGCATTCAAGCCGTGGAGCTTGGCGCGGGGGGAGCCCGATGCCAGTACGTATGGGGGGATGTCCTTCGTCACACCGGTCATGCCTCCTATGAAGGCATAGTCCCCAATGCTCACAAATTGGTGCACGGCCACGAATGCGCCCAAGGTGGCATGGTTGCCCACTCTAATATGGCCACCAAGGCTGGCAGCATTGGCGAAGATGACGTTTCGCCCGGTGAAACAGTCATGGGCTACATGAGTGTACGCCATCAGAAAATTCTCTTCACCAACTTCCGTGATCCCCCCCCCAAATTCCGTTCCTCTATGAATTGTCACAAATTCCCGGATTACCGTCCCGCGACCAATCTTTACCGTTGTCTTCTCTCCTTTGAACTTGAGAGCCTGAGGTACGGCACCGATGGCTGCGTGCTGAAATATCCGACAATCGGGGCCGATGGTCGTGTACTGATCTATCGTAGCATGGGGGCCAATCGTGGTCCCTGCATGGATGCGAACATCGGCAGCTACTACGGCATGCGGCCCGATCTCAACGTCAGAATCGATCTCAGCCCCGGTATCAATAACAGCAGTAGGATGTATCATCATTCGTCTCCTGTCATGGCCATGACCTCTGCCTCTGCAACCAAAACTCCTTCTACAGTTGCCCTGCCGGACATTTTAGAAACATTTCCGCGTCTTTTTGTCCAAGTTATCTCAAGAACGAGTTGGTCCCCTGGAATCACAGGTTTTCTGAACCTGGCTTTGTCAATCCCCATAAAATACATCAGACTTTGCCTGTTCTCCTTGGACTGAGAAGCATAAACAAGGATCCCCCCTGTCTGCGCCAGAGCTTCAACAATGAGCACCCCGGGCATAACAGGTGTGCCCGGGAAGTGGCCCTGGAAAAACGGCTCATTGATCGTCACATTCTTGAGCCCGACAATCCGTTTATTGAGTTCTATTTCTACGACTCGATCCACCAAAATGAAGGGGTAACGATGTGGCAAGTGCGCCATTATCTCGCGAACATCATATACCGTTTCCATTCCCTGCACCTCTCTAACGCGTTTATTTTTGATGGGGTTGCCTGAGAATCAGACGAAAAAGCCATAAACACTGTGTGTCTAAGGCAAGCCGAATTGTATAAAATGGGGGATGAAAAGCCTCATGCATTGAACATCTTGTACATTGCGCTATGGCTCGCTTCGGAAAACCCGCATTATATGTGAATGTTTTGCAGCTAATCCTCAGAAACTTTTTCCAGCCGTTCGATACGCTTCTCCAACTCGCCTATCTTCTTTCTCATCTCCGGCAGCTTGGGGATGAGGTTGGAAACCTTTAACCAGAGCCGGTGGGGCATCTCCGGCGAACCGGATACAACCTGATCCTCGGCCACCGACTTGGCGACCCCTGACTGAGGTCCGATGATAGCGCGGTCTCCGATTGAGACATGTTGTGCGACCCCAGCCTGACCGGCTAGGATTGCGCGGTTTCCAATCTTGACGCTCCCGGAAATCCCCACCTGGGCAACCAGCACGGTATCTTCACCCACGACCACATTGTGAGCGATGTGTACCAAGTTGTCTGTCTTCACGCCCCGCTTTATCCAGGTCCTCCCAAAGGTGGCCCGGTCGATTGTGTTGCAAGCACCGATCTCTACGTCGTCATCGATACGAACGATGCCCGTCTGTGGAATCTTTGAATAGCCACCTTCATGAAGCGCAAATCCAAAACCATCACTCCCGATCACGGATCCCGCATGGATGATCACCCTGCTCCCAATCTCACAGCGTTCCAAAATGCTTACATTGGGATACAGAACCACGTCATCGCCTATCACAACACGATTATCAATCACGACGCCCGCATGCACAGTGACGCGGTCGCCCAAGGTCACGTCATCCCCAATGGACACACCCGGGTATACCGAAACATCGTTGCCGTATCTGAAGTTCTTTCCCACATGAGCACCCTGGCTGACCCCAATCACCGGGCGTTCGACCTCATGGAAACGGGCAGACACCTCGGCCAGGGCCAAAGAAGGGTTCTCAACTCGCACAAGGACCTTTTCAGACTCCGAGATATCAAGGGAGACGATTACAGCACCCGCCTTGGTTTCAACAAGACGCTTCTTGTAGCTGGGAGTAACCGCAAAGGTGATCTCATCCGGACCGGCGTTTTCAAACGGGGCCACACCTTTAATTATGACATCCCCATCGCCTGCGACTTCACCCCGAACCAGTTCCGCAATCTCGTGGACGGTAAGCTCCATGTCGAACCCTCTTATTCCTTCTTCTCGCCTTCTTTTTTGTCACGCTTGGCATCCATGGCATTGTATTCCTTAATGACGTTGTCCGTAATGTCAATGGCAGTGGGCGCATAGACAATGCCTCCGACACGGCGATCAAGAATCAATGTGTACCCCTCCCGTTTCCCAATCTCCTCGACTATTTCAAAGACATCTTTCGTTATCTGCTTAGAGAGATTGAGATTGAGCTCTCTTAGAACATCCTGATATCTTCTTTGCAGAGATTTCAAGTCGGTGATCTTGTCACGAAGGTCTTGTTCCTTTTTCTCTCTCGCCGCTTTACTCATGACTGTACCCGTTTGCTCCAACGTCTTCTGCAGCCCCTCGATCTCAGCCCCCTTCTCTTTGAGAATCCCTTCCATCTTCTTCCCTTGGCTCTTCATCTCAACAGATGATCTCTTGCCGGCACTGGACTCCTCAATGATCTTTTGGAGATCGATGATTCCTATCTTCTGCACATTGGCACCATAGGCGATTCCGCCAAGGACAAACAAACAAAGGGTTGTGGTTAATAATATGGTACGCATCTTCATAAAGAACCTCCTTCTTTTCCTCATGGGCGACTTGTTACGTCACTGGTATCCGGTCTCTGGTTGGCTGCCAAGACCCCTTGAGTCAGTCCATCACCAGTGGCGGTCAACCATAGTTACATTGCCATCCCCATGGTAAACTCCCAACCGCCTTCACCTCTCAACTCCTTGTCAAGAATATAGCCGTACTCCAGGCGCAGTGGCCCCATGGGGGAATACCATCTAAAGCCAAAACCCGTGGACTTGCGGAGACCCTCCCAATTTAAGGCCAAATCTTCATCGTCAGCATACGTATTACCTGTGTCAAAGAAAACGACCCCTACAAGACCCGCTTTCCGTATTATGGGAAAAATCAATTCCGCATTGAACAGGATCATTTTGTCGCCACCTATCTTGTCAAAAGTTATTGGATCCCTCGGGCTGATATCCCGCCATCCATAACCTCGCACTGTCTCCATGCCTCCAAGGTAGAAACGCTCCCATGTGGGCACCTCCCCTACCGGATCATCGTGAATATACCCGATGCGGCCATGAAGGTATCCGACTATATACCAGAAAAGAGGGTGATACCATCCGGAATCCCCTACATACTTTGTGTACCCAATGTCTCCTCCAAAAGGAGTTCCAGCATGCTGGATGGTGACGCTGTTATCTGAACCTCTGCTGGGGTTGAAAACGCGATCCCTGGAATCGCGGCGCAACAGAGCGGTAACGGTGTGCGAAACATTTTCCCCCGCAAACTCCCTAATTGAAAATGAAGCATTTGAACTCAAATTGCCGATGTCCGACTTGTCATAGTTGTATGCAAGAATTAGTCGGGTGTACGACCAAACCGGATAGCCACCGCGAACGGTCCCCCCGATGCCGTCCTTATCATAGGTATCGTAATCGCGACTCGTGTTGTAGATATCAAAACCA
>JAQBAU010000222.1:0-2753 GCA_032126655.1 Desulfobacterales bacterium | reverse complement strand
CCGAGAATATCAATCGGTTCGAGAATCTCATAAGTGTAGTACACATGAGAACGCATTACGAACCACTCTTCATCAGTAAGCCTCCCGGGTTTTTCGAGGATTTCCGACGGTATGGCGATTTTTCCAAGGTCGTGAAGATTTGCAGCAATTTCCATCAACTTCTGCTCTTCCTTGGAAAAGCCCACGAACCCGGCCAGGGCCACTGCCGCGGCAGCCACCCCCGTTGAATGCGTTGCAGTAAATTCGCTTTTGAAATCTATCAGGCGGCAGATCAATCTGGAAAGATCAAGCAATTCGGCCAGGTCCAGCTCTTTAGTCTGAGACGCCACACTCCGTCGCAATATGGACTCAATAAAACCTGACGTGACTTCCATCCAGATATGATCCCGCTTTGCCAACTCCAGCATGGCATCCACATGCTCCGGGACGAAAATATCATTTTTCGATTGCGAAATTGCCTCGCAAATATTGGAGACCTGTCTCAGAAGACCCCGGTCCTTTGATATTTTCACTGCCACGCGATCTGCGAGATGTATGATATGGCTGCCGGGAGGCACGGGTTCACCATTCCGGACCGCGCCTTTTCCGTATTCCCATGGTGTGTGATGAAATCTAATCATCCGGGCAATAGACGAAAATGGTTCAAAGTCCCTGAGCAGCAAATAACCCGCCATGGAATGCTCTCCGGGCTTTGAATCCTCGAATTCCAGAAGGTCAAGCCTCTCCTGAAGGGAAAATGCTCCAATATCATGCAGGGCTCCGGCGGTTGCAAGCTCATACCGTTCGTCAACAGGTATGCCTAATTGCTCTCCCAGGCGATAAGCCAGATAGGCAACCCGCATGTGATGATCACCTAAGGCCGGACTCATCAAATCGACCACCCTTGCTATAGAGGTAGCCAGATTGAACATATCGACGGTGTGTCTGGTATTTCCCATGACTTCCCTCGCTTTGTGTGGTTAGCGATACAACTTGTCTATTATGAGGTCCCGGGCTTGAAAAGGAAAGACGGACCGTTGCTTACGAACGCCCCCTTTTGTCAGGCAAGAAGTACATAGATCACCATTACGCGACTCATTTGTTGAGCCACTGGTGTACAGTATATAGATGTCCACAAGCCAGATTGACTATTTCCACCATGGAAACTTTGCTACATTGATTACGCGGCTTTCCTGGTCCTCTTGCTCCTGTGCCGTGGAGGAAGATCGATCACCTTCTTGCGTGAGTAATCCAGGACCTTCTTGCCATCCAACAGAGCCAACAGGAGTCCTTCCTCCCGGCAACGGTGTTCGTGGGGACACCGTGAGCGGCCTCGCTCAATGTAGTTCAACGGCGCCAAACAATTGAAAGCACTCACGTGGATGCTGTCCTCGTCCGGATCCTCTCCATAAGCAATTTCTTTTTTGCCGCGCAGAACCTCTTTGATCATGGACAGATCCTGGCAATCATCTCCGAATCGCGGACACGCGGCACAATGCTCAAAAAACCTGAGTGGTGATAGACATCTGAATTCCACCACACTGATAGTTTTTGACTTTTGCTTTGCCATAATAACCTTCACTTCGTTGGGGAGTTCAGTGCAAAACCAGCCAAATCACAAAAAAACCCATCCTTCTCACCAAAGGATGGGTTTCAATTGGTCTTTGCTTGTCAGTGCGGCAGCCCCGCTATCCACCTGAGGCGGACCGGAGACTTTGCGCCCCATCCTTACGGAAGGTTTGCCCTCCTCACACCTGGTCTATCTCCGTATTACTTATCGGAATGTACGGAGCAATACTTTAGGACTTTGTTTCATTCTTGGCCTGTACCCTCACCTGTCTATCTTCATTATCGCATCCGCGATCTCACGGCTGAGCGCCTCGACGGTTCGGCTTTGCGCTTCAACCAGGGCCTTGTAACCATTCTTGCCAATAGGTTCAGTGAAGCTGGAGCTCTTGACAAAAAGAACCTCTTTTGCCTGCTTTGCTAAAATGCTCCATTGAGCCACCAGGGAAGCACTTTCACCCCGTTCACCATCGAAACGAATAACCCGCACCGCAACCTGATAATCGGTGGGAACAAATCGGCTCCAAGGAAAGACGGCAATACGGTCGGAGGACAGAAGAATTGATAAGTTCTCTCCTATCACGCTGGAGAAGTTCTCTTTTAGTGGCTCTGCCCAGCGATGAAACTCATTGAGCTCCAGTTCATTCTGGTTCTGGCGGATCACCATCTGGGGGCGATTCAAATAATCCGGGAAATCAACTGGACCGACGGCGATGGCAAGATTCTGTTCACCCTCCTCAACTTGCCCTTCCCCACCTGGAACGGCCATGGGATTCAGCTGATAGAACGCTGAGGGTGGTGTCTGGCCTTCACCGAGCTTCAGGCATCCTGCCGGTGATAGAAGAGAAAGAGCAAGTATTACGCCCGTGAGTCTAATAAGCACGTTCCGCATCGTCTACCTCCTGGGTTCGCGTTTGCCGCGCAGCACAGAACCTGGATGTCTTCCGAGATATTCCGTTAAGACGGATATGGAATTAGCTGCCTCACCAACTTGTTTCAGTGCCTCGTTCAGTTGGTAGTTGAGAGGTGATTCTTCCGCGAGGATACCTTCATAGCTGGCAAGTGTTTCCTTGGTCTGTTCCAAGGCGGCTTTAGCTGTTACCAACGCGTCATTCTAATTGTAAACCACGCTTTCCAATCGATCATCCACGTTTCTCACCAGCTTGCGGGTATCGCCGAGGGTTCCCTGAATTCTCGATGCCAGGGGA
>JAQBAU010000221.1:0-7139 GCA_032126655.1 Desulfobacterales bacterium | reverse complement strand
TGGGCAGCCACGCCGATGCGGCCAACTAGCCCCTGCGAAAGTTTCTCAAGCTTCTGAGAAATATCTTGATAATTATGTTCCTGGGCAAATGCCGGTTGAACTGCAGCAAATGCCGCGACTATCACCATAAAAAATAGTGCTATGTTTCTTTTCATCGTTCTTCTCCTTTGAATAATTGCGTTTATCTAACTTGAGTGCCCAACTATCTTTTCATCAAGTTTTCCATTTTCCTTTTTAAAACTTACAGGGTCCGAAGCATTACGAACCAGTTACCTAGTGAAGAGTGTTCTTGTAGATTTTCCCATCCTTCATGATGAGATCAATGTTCTTATCCGCATCCATCAGCAAGCGAATATCCTTGGTTGGGTCGCCGTTGACGATGAGAATATCCGCAAAAGCCCCTTCCTTGATCACACCAAGCTCAGCCCCGGGATAGGGGTTTTTGAGGCCCGAGAGGGCGAGGACTTTACCATTGTTGCCCGTTATTTGCTGGAGCTGCTCGATGGGTGTAAAGAACTCGTCACGATAGGCGAATTCCTGGGTGAAGGCATTAAAGGGGGCGCTGCCGAAAAACGCGTCGGTTCCCCAAAGAATAGTGAGCTTATACTTCTTTGCCAGCGCAATGGCATTGCGCGTGCCTTCGGCGACGACCTTGAGCTTTGCCTGCTGGATCGGATCTTGAAACATCGGATTACCCGCCGTTGGTTGTAAGGGCAAGAACAACTGGGGAGAATAATAAACGCCAAGCTTAGCCATTCGTTTCACAGTGCTTTCCTCAAGCACCAGGCCGTGCTCGATAGACTTGACACCTGCATCGAGCGACGCAACGACGCTGTTGTCCATCTGCGAATGCGTCATCACGTAAGTTCCGTAACGAGTCGCTTCTTCCACTGCTGCTTTAATTTCCTCGGGAGTGTACTGTGCCGCCTGAAGAGGATCTGTGAAACTCGTCACCCCGCCGCCGGTATGAATCTTGATATGTGACGCTCCGCGGAACAGCTGCTCGCGTACAGCCCGACGCACCTCGTCAACACCATCGGCAATCAGTGTGTGCTTCCACTTGTTTACGTTCCCGCCATTATCCTTCCCATCGAAATAGGGGTGACCATCGACATTTGACCGGAAATCACCATGCCCAGAGGTTTGTCCTATAGCTGCTCCGCTTGGGTAAATTCTGGGACCTGGAAAAATATCCGCATCCAGTGCTCGTTTGACGCCAAAACTATTCCCGCCGCAATCACGTATGGTTGTAAAACCATGCATTAGATAGTCATTTGCACGTCTGGCCGCATGAACACCTTGCTCAAACTCGTCTTGATTCATCAATTTAGGCAAATGTGAAGCGAACATAACGTGTCCATGTCCTTCGATCATGCCAGGCATCAGGGTGCGCCCTTCACCGTTTATGATGGTCACATTATCGGTTTGTATGACCATCAAGGGCTCTTTAGAAATTTGCTTGATGAGATTTCCTTCAACCAGGACATGCATGTCCTTTTGGAGTGTTTCGGTTTTTCCGTCGAAGATATTCACGTTGTTGATGAGCACGAGCGTCGGCAACGGTTGCTGTTCCTGAGCAAATGCCGGTTGAACTGGCATCAATGACGAGACTGTTGCAATTAAAAATAGTGCTATCTTTCGTTTCATGGGTACTCTCCTTAATAATATAAAAACCGAGAAACTGTACTTTAGCTACTCTACCTTTTTGGGAGGCTAAAGCTACCGTTTCCAAAGAATTTTGATTAACGCCGGACCTGCTTCATGACACGGTACATATTGCCGCCGATGAATTTTTTACAATCTTCTTCAGTATAACCTTACTAGCCACGGCAAGAGGTGCGTGCAGATTAAAACCAATATAAGTTTTTTCATGTTGCTTTAAACTTTCTTGCCAGTAATTGCTTTCTTGCGATGGCCACCCTTGCCTTCTTGCATAAGCGTGGCCATCATCAGGGCAAAAACCTTGAAACCTATTTCTCGAGACGGAAGATCCGGTGCTGCATGCTTAGGAACGCCGGCTTTCCAGACTTGTCACGCAGCAACTCACCAACCGTTCCTTGAAAGGCACCATCTGTCATGATAACCATGTCTTTACCCGCGCTACTCATCGAAATCGGTGGAGGGTTCTTATAAATTTGGACTCCTCCTAGTGGTTTGTACAAGCGCTCAGCCATGAGCTGATCCTTGTCAAAATAGATTTTGTAGTCTTCATTATCCCCTAACCAAAGACCTACGAAAGGTTCAAGGGAACTACGATCTGCAGTGATTGCAACCAAGGGTGTTCTCTCAATATCCAAATACTTTTTGAGAGCCAGTGCGATTACCGCATCGTACACCTCAATACCACGGTCGCTGTTCGTAAGAACAACGATCCCAAATTTCTTATCCGGTGCAAACAGCATCTTGGCGGTAGCCCCTGCCGACCGACCGGCATGAGAAACGGTTCGCACACCGCCGATATCCTCAACGAACCACGTAACACCGGTGTATTCACTCAGCTGGCCTTCGACCAAGGGACTGTGCGCCATGTCCAGCAACTTTGGAGACAACAGTTGACTGCCGTCCTTGTCCTTACCGTCAAACTGAAATTGCATCCACTTCATCATATCACTGGTATTACTGAGTATGCCTCCGGCCGGGTAGACGCTGCGCGGAAAAGGCGCAAAGCTGACCTGAGGTTCGGACGTCCCGTCATATACTCCGGCATGGCCAACAGCAAAGCGGTCTGCCATTAGTTCCGCCATGAAAAAGGAGGTGTGCGTCATGCCCAGGGGCAGAAACAACTCGTCCTTAACTTTTTGTTCATAAGATTTTGCACGGCTTACGACTTGAATGAGGCGTCCTGCAATGATGAAGTTGTTATTGTTGTAGGCCCAGACCTCGCCATAAGGTGTGCGTTGGGGTAGGAATCGAAAAGCCCGCACAGCCTTCTCCAAGGCATCTTCCCCCGAACTGGGATCCTCAAAGTAGTCGCCTTGCCAGCCCGTCCGGTGCTGGAAAAGGTCGATGACCTTCGCCTTTTCTGAAGCCTCTCTATCCAGGACCGAAAACTCCGGGAGATACTTCCGAACCGGGGCTTCGAGGTCGAGCTCTCCGCGTTCTGACATTTTAAGAACTACGGTGGACGTAAAAGACTTCGATATGGAGCCGATATAAAACACGGTGTCTTCAGTGACAGCCTGAGGATCATCAACATTGGTGATGCCGAGGCCGGCCATTTGGACCTTGCCATCGTGTATGATCCCAATGGCTATACCTGGGACTTTGATCTCGTCCATGAGTCGCTGAGCTTCGCTCCTAATTTCCTCAAACCGCGTGTCCATGTTTTTCTGGGCAGCTGCCGGTTGAACTGCAACAAATGACGAGACTATTACAATAAAAAATAGTGCCATCTTTCGTTTCACGGGTATTCTCCTTCGAATATTTGTATTTATCAGATTTAAGTGTCTAACTATCTTTTTCATCATGTTTTACATTAATGAACCATGACTGAATGCAACGTTATTTTTTGTCGCTGTTCAGAATCACGCCAGCACCAGTGTCATCATGCAGATGCTCAAGAAGATCAGGGTTTAGACCAATCGTATGTTTGTCCAACCAACCATCAAGCTTAAGAGGCTTAAATCTACCCTTAGCTTCGACGGGAAAGCGAATTTCCTGACCTGGTTTCACGCGAAGCACCTTGCTGTCCTTCACCACAATCGTGCCGTTAACAATAACATAAGGGATACCTGTTGATGGAATACCGTGCTGACCGACTTTAAAGCCTGAATTATCTGTGATCGTTTTTGGGTCAAAAATGGTGATATCGGCAACTTTACCTTTTTGCAGGCGACCACGTTCCTGCATTGATTCAAGGCCTGAAGCACCTAAGTGCTTAGCTGGCCAGTAACTTGCCTGTGCAATCGTAAACATCAGTGGAATACCCTGTTCACGTCCCATTCTAAAACAAGCACCACGCGAACCAGACGTACGTGGATGGCCACGGTATTCAGACCAATCCGCATCCCATGGCAGCAATTTACCATCTTCACCAACACCGGCCATGGCATCACTCGCAATGGTCATGTGAGGAATGGCCAACCAGTGATTCATCCACGCTTTTCGATAAGGAAATTCAACCACAATCGACCGACCTGGATCATTTTTCATCAGTGCTGCATAGGTTTCGTTAGTAAGGTATTTATCATCAATAGGGTCATATATGGTATCTTCATATTTATAGCCTTTTTTCTCCACCCATTCAGAAGGTCTTAAGAACGCTGCTGTGATGGCTGTTGAACCAGCAGCATAAGGATAGTATTCAGACCACATATTCAGTCCTTTTTCTCTTGCTAATTGCAATTTTTCCTCAATTTCCCACCAACCATAATCATTGTTGTGTGCCACGAGTAATGGGGCGTCTAACAACATCGCATTGGTAAACATCTCGTCAAAGGCGATAGGCGCTTCAGTAGGTGTTTCTGATAAAAGATGATACCTTGTATGAACAGATGTGAGACGACCATAATTTGCACCAACCCGTTGCCCTTCAAAAACTTCGTAGCTGGTCATCCCCTTAGCCATATAAGCAAGAGGAGCAGCAATACCAATAGCTCCTTGTCGTAAATCCTCATCCACTATCTGCATGATTTTATTCATTTCTTCAATTGAAGATTTTTTATCTGCCCAGCCTTGAACACCATCTGCTAAAGCTTTGGCTGCATAAACTTGAATATCCGCAAAGTCGATTGGAGCGCTTAGCTTAGTCTCAGGATCAAGGACAGCCATTCTCGAATATAATAAACTAGCAGATGTACCGTAGTTGACTTGCCAACCAGACTTTGCTTTCTCATCGTACCAACCCTTTACATTGAATGAACCAGCTTCAAGGTCCATACCTGTGGTGACACCATCTCTGAGTGCCATCTTGCTTGCGAAGATGTCTGTTGCATGGTAGTGCGTGTCTATAAATCCCGGTGCTACCACATGCCCGGTGGCGTCGATGGTTTGCTTACCTTTAATTAGGGCTTTAGTTATGGCAACGATTTTCCCGTCTTTGATCCCAACATTTGCTACATCATCAAACATCGTTTCGGGGTCCATGACCCTGCCGTTGTTGATCACGACATCGTAATCCGTGGCCACTGCCGGAAGGACCATAATAAGGTTTAGAGCCAACAAGCTCAAAAGTACTCCAAGTCGTTTCATTTCATTTCTCCTTGTTAGGGCTGAGAACCTTGAGCAAGGTTCTTGATCAGCTTACTGAATATTCAGTTTGAATAAGATACCAATGTTGTTTGGCTGCCAGCCAGCGGAACTGCCCGGTAGGCGACCTACCTCAATTAATTGGCTCCAATCAGTCGATTAAACCCACTCTGGAAGGGGTTCTTGACGACGGGGGAGACGCTGAAGCCGATCATCCATTGCGGGCCGAAAGCATCCGGTTGCTCGACGTAGTAATTGGCTTCCAGAGCGAACTTCCAAGGTGTCTTGCCGAGTATGACTGTCTTGGAAACATTCAGGTTGATCGGGATGGTCCAGTCGGAGCTTTCCCAGTTGTAAAATCCAATGGGCGAACTTCCTGCTGTCCAGCCATCGCCCAGAATGAACGTGAGCACGGGTTGGAACTGGGTGGTACTAAAGGATTCATCTGACCAGCCGGTAACATTCCATTGGTGGCTTGGGAAGATGCCGTAGAGGCCCCATTTCTCAAACTTTGCCAGCAGGAACTCCGGTCCAAGACGCAATTGTTTCCCTCCCACGTCCGAGTCGGTTGCGGTGGGCAGGGTGCCCACCATGCCCACAACCCATATGAACCCACTTTTTGATGAGACGCCGTAGCCAATGTCAAAGCCAATATCACCGAGCGCCGATATCCCGTCCCAATCGAGCGCACCGTTCTCCTCCCGTGGTACGGGTTGATTGAAAAGCAGCGGAAAGCCTGGCCGAATGAACAAGGTCCTCTTGTCTCCGTTGCCGGCCTGCGGCAGTGAAAGAGGAAAAACAGGTTGGAATACCATGGTGTAGTTGTCCTGGTCGTCGGCACCCGGCAGGTCCCCGGTATACCATCGATACTGGTTTTTTAATGTCAGGGTTGCCAGAGAGGAGTTTGGATTGGCAAGCTCACGTGCCACCGCATCAGCCGATTGCGCCGTTTCTTCTGTGCTGGCATCTGCCGCAGTCGGTATGGTGGTCTCGAGCGCCTGTCCGTCTGCAGCAGTTGCCGCAGGGGGTAAAATGGCGAACTTGATCGCAACTGTTATCAAAATAAGCATAAATACGGCAGGTGTCAGGTGGATGGTGCGTTGGTATTGCCTGCAGATGGTGTTCTCTGTCATGGTTGCCTCCTTATTTTTTTGACTGATAAGTAATGTTTCCGACAATGTAGGTGCTCAAAGGTTAAACCCAGACCTGCTTCATTACACGGTACATGTTGCCACCCAGGAATTTTCTGCAATCCTTCCGACTTTCTGCAAAAACTCGCGCCGGGAGGAACCCTCTGCTGTGGACGTAGTCTCTTCGCTGCTGTGTCCCGTCTCGGACATGGCCGGTCTCGTCAACTGCGCATTCTCTTCGCTATTTTTGGTTTTCGTTTTCATGTGAAGGATCTCATTTTTATTGGTTAAACTGCTTATATGTGCCGATCATGCTTTCTTCGCAGATAGCTGGTTCAGTACAGGATCAACTGACCGGTGTTGCAGATGCGATAGATGGCCGCTCCTGATTGTAATTGTTTTTCCGTGGTCGGAGGAATCATTCATCGAGGGATTCGATACCCAGACATTCCATGCTGATAAAGGTAATGGAGCAGTTGTTGAGCTGCTGCAATACCCCCATCAACGCGGCCTGATCGGGAAGCGAACCGATCAGCTCCGAGTATACCTCCCGTCCTTCCTCTTCAACGGTGTAAATCGTCATCCCCTGGAGACATTCGGACCACTTAGGGTCCATTCGACCGGGTACACGGATTCGGTAAACGGCCGAAGAGGCTATTAGTGATTTTAAACGTGTTTTATCAACCATGGTTATCTTTCAGCGGCATTAAAAATAGTGGCCTTATATCAAAAAATAACCAAATGGACTCAAAATGCAATTACCCGAAAGGTGGTAAAAATGGGGTAGTGTGGATGAGATTAACGAAGATAAATCTGAAAATC
>JAQBAU010000220.1:0-5246 GCA_032126655.1 Desulfobacterales bacterium | reverse complement strand
TATTTTTAACAAAAAAACACCACAATAGGTGTAAGAATTATTATGCCCTTGGACATTATAACTAGAGCAATGTAATTTAGATTATTAAATCAAATTGCCGGGGAGAGGACTTCCGCCTTCGCCCTTGGCTTCGGCGGACAGGTCCTCCACACTAACGGCGGTTCGACACGGCTTCCGCCTACGCTGAAGCTACGGCGCGACAAGCACCGCGGGCGGGTAAACACCATGATCTGGAAACGTGAAAAGACGGCTTTTAGAAAGAATGCGTTATGAAAAATGAAGATCTCTTGAAGTTCCCTGCAGACGACAAATACATCAGCAGTATCCACAATTACTGTGACCGTTGGTGTGAGCGCTGTCCATTTACGGCCCAGTGCATGAGTTTTGCCATTTCCGAGGAACAGTTTCCAGACCAGGATAAACTGGACATACAAAATGAAGCCTTTTGGCAAAGACTATCGGACTCATTTCGGACGACACTCGAGTTGGTAAAAGAGATGGCTGAACGGGAGGGGATAGACCTCGATGCCGTGGATGTTGAGGAACGGGAAGAACGAGAGCGTTTGGACGATGAGGTTACCAGATCACACAAGTGCTGCCGTATGGCGAAAGCTTATGCGGACATGGTTGACCAGTGGTTCGATTCAGCAAGGGGGATAGCAGGGCAGGAAGACGATAAAACGGCCGATGAAATGTACGTGGAGATTCAGACTTCAGACCCGCTTGGAACGGGTGCAATTTGTGAAGACGCCTTGGAGGTCGTGCGCTGGTATCAGCACCAGATCTACGTAAAACTCATGAGAGCAGTCGGGGGATCTCTGAGAGAAAAGCGGGAACCGCTCGATGACTTCGCCAAGGACTCAGATGGCTCTGCAAAAGTGGCCCTCATCGGGATGGACCGTTCAATAGGGGCGTGGGGAGAACTGCGTACGTGCTTTGGTCAACTTGAAGATAAAGTACTTACTATTCTAATGCATCTCGAAAGCCTGCGAAGAGGTGTGGAAGAAGCATTCCCTGCTGCAAGGGAATTCATCCGGCCCGGATTCGACAAAGTGGGTCTGAACAGCTAGTACAGGAACCGGCATGTCTAAGGAAGAACGCGTAGAGTTCCCCGGCCCCGCCGGTCGGCTCGAGGGCCTCCTGGGAAATGAATCCGCCGTTCAAAATGGTGTCGTCATAGCGCTTCATCCCCATCCTCTCTACGGCGGAAGCATGAACAACAATGTGGTGGAAACCATTGTCCGGGCAGGCCAAGGCGCAGGTTTGGCCACTTTGCGATTCAACTTCCGTGGGGTGGGCCGCAGTGAGGGTGAATTCTCGGGGGGTATGGGCGAGCAGTATGACATACGTGCTGCCCTGGATTTTCTTGAGCAAGGTTTTGATGTTGGAACGAAGGTTGTGGCTGGATATTCCTTTGGTGCAGTCGTTGCCCTGGCTTACTGCCAGAGGCAGAGTCACGGAGTGAACCAACTTCTGCTTATCTCGCCACCCCCCTTTCTGCTGCCCGAGGGCGTGTCTCTGGAAACCGGCATATTGCGAAAGATTATCGTGGGTGAAGAGGACGAACTGGCACCGCCCGAAGAAATCAAGGCAAGAGTCTCTGCCTCAAGACAAGAAGAACTCATAGAGTTCATTCCGGGAGCAAATCACTTTTTCGGTGGGAGGGAAGACGATCTGAAAAAACGTCTCGCGAGTATCCTTTAACCTGATCTGCATTTTGCGATCACTTGTGGCTTTTATTCTCTGGTTTTGGTATGGGGTCTTCAAGAATACTTCGAAAAGAGGGGGATGGAAAAATGGGCATTGGTAAGGAAGTGCGCAAAGAACGAATTATGAACAGGGAAACCGGCAGGACCGTGATCGTTCCAATGGATCACGGCGTGACAGTTGGTCCAATCAAGGGATTGATCGATCTGCCCAAGACCGTCGACATGGTAGCCAAAGGCGGGGCTAACGCGGTAGTCGAACACGTGGGTATGGTCGGCCAGGGGCATCGCCAATATGGGCGTGACATAGGCTTGATCGTACATCTTTCGGGAAGCACGACCCTGTCCCCGGACCCAAACCGCAAAGTACTTGTCTGTTCGGTGGAGCGTGCAGTTCGAGTTGGGGCGGATGCTGTCAGTATCCACGTCAACATAGGCGCGGAAAACGAGGGTGAAATGCTGGAGGCTTTCGGTGACGTTGCCGAAGCTGCCGATTACTGGGGCATGCCGCTTCTTGCAATGGTCTATCCGCGCGGCCCCAAGGTCGTTAATGAGAAAGGCGTCGAGAACGTAAAGATCGCGGCTCGCGTGGGTGCCGAACTCGGGGCGGACTTCGTCAAGGTTCCTTACACCGGATCTCCCGAAACCTTCAAACAGGTAGTCAAGGGATGTCCTATTCCCGTGGTCATAGCCGGCGGGTCTAAACTCTCCGACGAGGAGACCTTGAAGATGATAGAGGGCGCCATGCGAGCCGGAGCCGCCGGACTTTCAATGGGCCGGAATGCGTTCCAGCATAAGCAACCGGTCCGCCTGGTGGCTGCAGCCTGCGCCATTGTGCACGAGGGCAAGAGTGCCAGACAGGCCATGAACATCCTCAAGGGCACAACAAGCTAGATACTGAGAGGCGCCTGAAGCCAGGCAAGGTTGAGGGAAGTGCCTTCGGCAAGGTCAATTGACACAATTGACTGCGCTGAAAAGCGCACCCCACAACCGTGTGTACGTTTGCCGAAAGAGAACAAAGGAGTGCACCATGACGAAGTTGTTCTGGGTCAATG
Source organism: Desulfobacterales bacterium (assembly GCA_032126655.1). Taxonomy (GTDB): domain Bacteria; phylum Desulfobacterota; class Desulfobacteria; order Desulfobacterales. Next base: position 2,485 of record JAQBAU010000220.1, on the reverse strand, counting down.
CCAGGCCCTACAATAAGAAAGTCGTAACCACAGCCCTGGAAAGCGGCGCCGACGCCCTGATTGTCCCCCGAGGCCAGTCCAAAAAGGTCCGTGATCTTGGTCTTATCAAGACGGTGGCGCCGGACGGTGACCTGAAGCTCGGCGAGGACGTTGTCGAGATTACCATTTCATCGCAAAAGGACGAAATCAAGGCGCTCAGGCAACCGGCCGGAAGGCTTCTCCTGATCAAGACCAGCGACTGGAAGGTGATCCCACTTGAAAACCTCGTCGCCAAAAGAGGAAAGGGCCTGCTGGCCTGGGTGCGCACCGCAGAGGAGGCCAAGATCGCGTTAGAGATCATGGAGCACGGGGTTGACGGTGTGGTTCTCGCCACAAGCGATCTCTCCGAGATCAAGCGAACGGCGGCCGTAGTCCGGGAACAGGGAGAGCAGCTTCGTCTTATTCAGGCAACCATCAAGTCGGTGCGGCCGCTGGGTATGGGAGACCGTGTCTGCGTCGATACAATTACGAACATGCGGCCCGGTCAGGGGATGCTCGTTGGGAATTCCAGCTCGGGCATGTTCCTGGTCCACGCAGAAAACGTGGAAACACCCTATTGCGCGACACGCCCCTTCCGCGTCAACGCGGGTGCAGTGCATGCCTACGTGCGCATGCCGGACGGCAAGACTGCGTACCTGGCAGATGTCAGCATCGGCGACCCGGTCTTGATCATCGACCGCAAGGGCAAGACCGAGGTTGGCTTCGTTGGGCGGGCAAAGGTGGAAAAGAGGCCGATGATGCTGGTTGAAGCCACATACAAGGGCAAGCCCCTGTCGCTGGTGATGCAGAATGCAGAGACCATCCGGCTCACCAAGCCCGGAGGCGAACCGGTCTCGATTACCCATCTAAAACCCGGCGATCGCGTGCTTTCCTACCTGGAAGAAGCAGGGAGACACTTTGGAGTAAAGATTGACGAGACAATAGTGGAAAAATAGCAGGCTTTATGCTCGTCCCTCAGAGGGACCACAGAAAGAACGAAATGGGGGGGTGCAATCGCTTCCGCGAACAAGGGAACCTACAATGCCCCACACATCAGTTGATAATTGTTGCATTCCCGTCTGTTCATGAAGGGGCACGGCTCCTTGAAGAACCATTTCTTGCGCGGGCACCAAAAACGCCCTTTGAACGGCTCGTTGCAGGCAGATGATGTCAGCTTCTTCCTCTTCCTGTCCCCAAAGCAGATTAGCTTACCCCTTGTTTTTACTTGCCATAATGCCATTACGCCAACCCCCTTTCCGGTTAACGCCATAGCTGTCTGTTAATATTGCAATCTATGTGCCAGTGATGCCCTTTTGGGGAAACAAAATCCTGAGTAGTGAAGAGGGGTTATCGTTCACAACGTGGGACGCGGCACAGGAGATGCGCCTTTTTGGCATTTTGGTTGCTTTTCTCGCATCACCCAATTATTATGTTTTGCAGGCAAATTCGCTACGAGGGGCCTGAAACCAAAACGCGAGGGCCTCTGCATGAACCCATTGTCGCCAAACGGAGGCAAGACAGATGGGTCCTGATAACGGTGTCGAAAACGGTGTTGAAAACGGTCTCGAAAACGGCTTCGAGAACGGTTTCGATATTCAAAATGTCGGAATGATTGCCGGCTTTCTTTGCACGGAGGAAGAAGCCGAAGAGGAAGAAAGAAAGCTTAGGGGTGACGAAGAGGACATTATGGATGCCAGTGCCATTGGAATGGATATGGCTGACATTGGATTGGATATGAGCTCTTTTGAGGAGGAGGATGAAGAAGAGTAGAAAGAGACACCTGGCATCACATCTCCACAACTGCATTTCTTAATACCTTATCCTAATTCCCCCCAGTATTTTCCCAAACCCATTCTCACCGCAAAGACGCAAAGATCGCAGAGATAAGTACTTTTCGTTTGCCGGGAGACCCCAGAGGAATCGGCTTCGCCCGCCTGCCACTGTGAGGCACGAGCGGGCAGGCATTCCACAGGGCAGGCGACGGCAAACGAAAACCGCTGCTCCGCCTCCGGCGGAATACGCTCTCTGGTTATCAACCTGAAGCCACGGTATCCTATATGTACCTGAAAAGCCTGCCGCTGTTCTTGGCATGCCCTTTTGTCCGTTATGGTCTTGAGGTAGGGGGTAGCTTTCATAGATAGAGGAAGCATGCCGAAGGCATTAGGTTAGGCCTCCCGCAGGGATGCGGCTTTCGCTTAACGCGAAGCGTTTAGCGGAAGACGGGGGTCCCGCGCCGTCTTGTCGCGCCAAAGCTTTAGCGTAGGCGGAAGCCTTGGCGAAGGCGGGAGATAAAGTCGGTTAAAACTCTGTGTCTCTGCGCGCTCTGTGAGAGATATGTTTTTGCTTGCCGCGCCGTCTTGTCGCGCCGTCTTGTCGCGCCGTAGCTTTAGCGAAGGCGGAAGCTTTAGCGAAGGCGGAAGCTTTAGCGAAGGCGGAAGACGTGCCCCCCCTTTTGACCGGGAAGGAG
>JAQBAU010000219.1:0-3629 GCA_032126655.1 Desulfobacterales bacterium | reverse complement strand
ATCAAGGCCGGCGAGGTTGCATATCCGAGGTTGAATGCCGCACCTTCTGGCGTATTCTGTGGTGACATGGAACGCGGGGCATTCCGCTAACGTTTCGAAATGCCCCGCGTCATCGATAAATCCTCCGTTTCAGGAGTCGTGCTCTTTATGATTAGGATCCGCCGCCAGAGCCCTGGAGCTCGGTTCCTATGTGGCTAAATGTAGTGGACAGTTCCCTGCCGACAAGCTGCAGGGCAACAATGATGACTACTGCGATCAGTGCAGCGATCAGGCCGTATTCAATTGCTGTTACGCCTTCTTCGTCCTTAAGAAACCTCATGATTTTTTCCATTTTCTTCTGCCTCCCTTACTTTATTATTGTTTTCTGAAAGTTTCCGGGCAAAATCTGCCCTGCGTTTTGAATAAACCTGGTTCATCTTCTACGCCGACTCGAACACCCCCCCTTCCTTCCTAATTGTTTTTCCATCGATCATCATTTCCTATTTCTAAATAACAGGTTCTATCACACAACGTTAGGAAACCGGGTCCGCACGCCTCTCTTTTTCTTGACCTTACTTAGCACAAGTCGTGCCAATGTAGCCATTCAGTGCAGATATTTTCTCGTGCTGAGGAATTAACAGAATGTATACAAATAGTTAGTGTGTTCCAGCGAAGATTCTATATTCCTCGTGCCAGGTGGGTTCTTGTTGGGAGAAATGTCAAATCTACAACAATTGTAGATAGACCTTCATGTTTTGTGGCTGCTGAGTTCATGAATAACCGGTGAAACTCTTACTCTGGGTTCCTCAAAACAAAACCAGCTGCAACGAAAACTCAGCAGATAGGACATTACAGGCCCTCGACAATCCGCCTTACTTGTCTGCAGGCATCCTCCCCGACGTTCACGAGGTTCTGTTTCATGGACGCAAGGGCGGGAGGAATATATGCCTCGAAGTTTTTCTTCCCCTTCACCTTGCTCAAGAAGGCAAAGGCCCCTAATATCTGGAGATTCCTATTGATCGCACAGTATTTGTATGCGTTAAGAAACTCATCCTCATCCACGGGCATGCGGTCTGCAAGGCGTTCCATAGCGTATTTCACCAAACCCTCCTGAAGGCTTTGGGAAAGTTCCACATAAGGATCAATCAGCAGCGAGGCGAGATCATACGGCAACGGCCCTAGCCGTGCACCCTGAAAATCAATAAAGTAATAATTCTGGTTCTTTACGAGAATGTTGCGCGACTGAAAGTCCCGGTGGAGCAGACCCGTGTACGGGTGTTCAAGCGCCTTTTTCGCCAGTGTCTCAAACTCGCTCTCAAGGGTTTGGAAATCTACAGTCAACCCCAAGTAATTATTCAAGAAAGCCTCTACAAAATATCTTGATTCCCTTTCAAGTATGAGTTCCCGGTCGTAACGGGGCGTTTGGTACGTGAATTCCGGCTCAAACCCTTTTGCCCCTTCAAGACTCAGAGTAATCAGCAAATCAATGACCTTCCTGTAATGATCGAGGACTGCCTCCGGATCGACCGTACGCTGGACGAGACGTTGCATATTAAGATCACCCAGGTCCTCCAGGGCGATCAGGCCCGAGGGTCTGTGATACGCAAAGATGAGGGGTACGGGGATCCCTCTGTCATGGAGGTGTTGGCCTATCCTGGCAAAGGAGTCGGCCTCACACACGCCCGATTCAGCCGGAGGGCCATGATCCACCACGATCAGGGAATCATTTTCCCGGGTGACGCGATACCAGGTTCGATCCGAGCCGTCCCCTTGCAGGCGGGACCACACAGGGGCGTCCAATCCAGCGTCAGGGAAAACCCTCCCAAAGGTCTTGCGGGCCAATCCATCTCTTGTGGCTTCTCGATATCCTTCAATAGACCCGATGTCGTGCCAGTAGTGTTTTTCGGCCATGAAACCCTTGAGTGTGAGTCCCGTCTGAATCATCTCGCAGTAAGCATGAATGATACTTGAGAAGGTCCCTTCTGGGATGAAGCGCAGGGCCTGGGGATCAAGGATTTGGATGCCGGTGAAGGCCAGCTTGCGGAACTCGGTGCCTGTATCTTGTTTGCTGCGGCCTGAAGATGGTTCTATCAGGTTTTCAGGGGGTCCGGGCGGACAGGGTCCTGTGTGGCCAAACCCCCTGACATGATCATCTGGATCGACCCATACATGGTTGAACTGTGGGCAGTCGTGGAGGACCAGGGTGGCAGCAGGCCGGTGGTTCAGGTGAAATTGATAGACATCTCGAAGCTCGATATTGGTAAAGATGTCGCCATTGACAACAATGAACGGTTCGTCGTCCCAGAAATCTTCAACATTCTTTATCCCACCCCCGGTGCCCAGGATGGTGGGTTCGCGGCGGGTTACTACAGGGATGCCATAGGCTTGCTCTTTCACGAATTGGTCAATCATATGGCCCAGGTGGTGGGTGTTTATGACAATAGCTTCACATCCGGCGTTCTGAAGCCATCGAATCAGGATGTCAATCAAGGGGCGGTCAAGGATTGGAAAGAGGGGTTTTGGCTGCTTTTCCGTCAACGGCAACAAACGGGTGCCCAGGCCGGCCGCCAGGATCATCGCTTTCATAAGGCGGCATGGTGCCAGTATACAGAATTTGTGTCAAGGCTGACGGTTTCGACAGAAGCCTATCTTTGCTATTGGCCTGCCTCCCATGCCATGGCAGCGACTGAAAGCACCAAATCCCAAGTTCCAAATAACAAATAAATACCAATGACCAAAATTCCAAATTACAAACTCTTGTGATGGAACACTGTAGTTCATAAGACAAGAAAGCGTAGGGTCGATCACTGTATCGACCGCAATTGCGGCGGGTACGGTGACCCGCCCTACGAAAAGATATTTTTGGTCTTTTCAATCATCAATCGTCAATGGCCCCGGGCCCGCCCTGCGTCTCGTCATGCCGGACTCCGATCCGGCATCCAGGCCTTTCGGCCGCACGGTAGTGCTGGACTTCTTGGATTGATGAAAGTGGGAAAGTTAGGCTGGATCCCGGGTCAAGCCCGGGATGACGCTATTGGGGCCCGGGATGACGGAGATGGGGGCCGGGGTGGTGGTGTTGGGCCCGGGATGACGGTGTTCAAGGCAGCACGACGGCTCTAGCAACCACCGCGCCGCTTTCTCCTATTGACAAACATGAAACAAAACACGATACGTGTCACGGCCACATAAACGGCACCTACGGAAATATCAACCCGCCCCAGAAGAGACAATCATGACCAAGCATCCCGCAGTATACATCCTTGCAAGCAAACGGAACGGAACGCTGTATACCGGTGTAACATCGGATCTGGTCAAGAGGGTTGGGGAGCATAAGAACGATATGGTGCAAGGCTTTTCTCAACAATATCGTGTTCATCGACTTGTTTGGTATGAAATGCACGACAGCATGGAATCCGCCATACTTCGCGAGAAGCGATTGAAAGGCTGGAAGCGAAAGTGGAAGCTGGAATTGATTGAAAGCAGCAACCCTGATTGGGAGGATTTGTACCCCGGCATCCTTTGAGCAAATCTGATGTCGGAGAAGGAAAGTGGGAAAGTTAGGCTGGATCCCGGGTCAAGCCCGGGATGACGCTATTGGGGCCCGGGATGACGGAGATGGGGGCCGGGGTGGTGGTGTTGGGCCCGGGATG
>JAQBAU010000218.1:0-7411 GCA_032126655.1 Desulfobacterales bacterium | reverse complement strand
CCAACCCCCTTTCCGGTTAACGCCATAGCTGTCTGTTAATACTGCAATCTATGTGCCAGTGATGACCTTTTGGGGGCACAAAATCCTGTGTAGTCAAGAGGGGTTATCGTTCACAACGTGGGACGCGGCACAGGAGATGCGCCTTTTTGGCATTTTGGTTGCTTTTCTCGCATCACCCAATTATTATGTTTTGCAGGCAAATTCGCCACGAGGGGCCTAAAGTCAACAAGCGGGGGCCTCTGCATGAACCCATTGTCGCCAAACGGAGGCAAGACAGATGGGTCCTGATAACGGTGTCGAAAACGGGGCCGAAAATGGTCTCGAGAACGGCTTCGAGAACGGTTTCGATATTCAAGATGTCGGAATGATTGCCGGCTTTCTTTGCACGGAGGAAGAAGCGGAAGAGGAAGAAAAGAAGCTTAGGAGTCAGGAAGAGGACATTATGGATGCCAGTGCCATTGGATTGGATATGGCTGACATTGGATTGGATATGAGCTCTTTTGATGAAGAAGAAGAGGAAGAGGGGTAAAAATAGACCCCAAGCGTAATACCTTCACCAATACATTTCTTAATACCATACCTTAATTCCCTCAGTATTTTCCGTAACCCAGTATCTCACCGCAGAGACGCAAAGATCGCAGAAGACCTCAGTTCACCACAGAGACACCCTTCGACCCCTCGGCAAGCTCGCGACAGGCAAGCTCAGGGCAGGCAGACCCGCCGTCGCGTAAAGCTATGGCGGGCCAAGGGACACAGAGATAAGTACTTTTCGTTTGCCGGGAGACGGCGGCAAACGAAAACCGCTGCTCCGCCGTTGGCGGAATACGCTCTCTAGTTATCAACCTGATAAACTCTGTGATTAGGTGCTGCTATCCTGTCCGTCTTGGTTTTGACGTAAGAGGAAGGTTTGAGCCAAGGAGAAAGCCTCCCGCAGGCTTGCCCGCCGTTACTTTGGCGGGGATGCGGCTTTCGCTTAACGCGAAGCGTTTAGTGGAAGACGGGAGATAAACTCGGAAGAAACTCTGTGATCTCTGTGAGCTCTGTGAGAGATTTGTTTTTGTCTGTGTCTGTCTGCGTGGGTCTGTGGCTAATTAATTACCCAAAACAGGTTTGACCTGAAATGGGTAAAAGTAGTGTGCAGATCGTAGCTGAAAGCCGGAGGGTGAATGTGGAAGTGAGAAAAAAGGAAAAGCCCCAAAGAGCAAACGGCACCATACATTCACAACTATTCGTCGGAGTAATTTCTGATGGTCGTTGATTCGGGGCTTGTAGACCCTTGCGTGATTGTTTTTGTTGGTGCTGTATCTTGCAGAAGAATTCGGAAAAGGCAATACGAAATTCCTGGGTAGAAAATGGGGATGGAAAATACCCAGTTCATAGAACGACAAAATTTACCCAAAACAGTCCGCCAAACATACGGCGGATAAACCCTCCAAAAAGACGGCGGGTAAACTTTGAGCTGAAATGGGTAAAAACAGCTCTATCCACGGTTCAACCCTTCGGCAAGCTCAGGACAAGCAGCTCGCTAAAGGCCGGGAATGCATTGACTTTTCGCCTATGATTGTGTATGAGCAAAACCTGTTGTTGATAGACTGCGCTTTCTCTGTTTGATGCAACATTTCAAATTGCAAGGGGGACACATGATGAACCAGAATAAAAGGTATTTGAAGCTCTGCTGTTTCGCATTCACAATTGTTCTTGTCTCGGCAGCGGCCACCGCCTTTGGAGCAACCATCCGCGTGCCCGATGACGAACTGACCATCCAGGATGCGATCGATGCTTCGGGCACCGGTGACACGGTGTTGGTTGCCGATGGTACTTATCCGGTTCCGCCCGCGGGGTTCAGTTTCAATGGAAAAGCAATCACTGTTAGGTCGGAAAACGGCCCCGCATATTGTACTATCAACGCCGTCGGTGAGTCGAGAGTATTCACGTTTAACAACGGTGAGGGCCCGGATTCTGTGTTATCAGGATTCACTATTACCAATGCTCCGGCCGGCCTTTTCGCCCCAATTTCGTGTAATACCACCTCACCCACTATCACTGACCTTGTGATGTACAATAACGACGGATTTTTCGGTGCAATCCACTCTGTCGGCGGCTCCCCGACAATCAGTAGCTGTACGTTCAGAAACAGCACAGGAGCGTTCGGGATGATCAGTCTGGCTCTCGGCTCTCCGACCCTGACCGGCTGTAGGATTGTCGACAATACCGGGCAATGGATCGGCGGAATCTATTGCTTCGACACCTCTGCAACGATCAGTGACTGTATTATCAGGGGAAACACAGCAACATTTATCCCCGGTATCGGAGATCCGGCTTCCGTGGGTGGCATTTCCTGCTCAGGGGGCTCTCCAACCATCACAGGCTGTACTGTCACCGACAACAACGGCGAGTCGGCAGGAGGAATCCACTGTGAAGCCGCATCAGCCCCTCCAACCATCACCAACTGCACAATTAGCGGCAACATAGGTGGGGACATGGCGGGCGGAGTCTCTTTCTATGAGACTTCCGGAACCATCCAGAACTGCATGATTAGGGACAATGAGGGGGCGGCATCCGCCGGCGGTATTAGATGCATAGGGCCTGGCAATGTTGTCATCACAGGCTGCAGCATCATCTCTAACGCGGCAAAGTACGGCGGAATCATTTTTACGGATCTCTCAGGACCAACAATCACAAACTGTGTCATCAGTGACAACGAAGCAGGGGCAACATCCGGCGGAATCCATTTGTCGAACTCATCTCCCACCATTATGAACTGCACCATCACCGGTAACACAGCGGGCATACAAGGCGGCGGAATCAATTCCTTCGATGATTCGCCTGTGACTGTCATTAACTCTATCCTGTGGAGCAACACACCTGATGATCAAATCCAAGGCTGTACTCCCACTGTAACGTATTCCGATTATCAAGGTGGACATGCTGGAGAAGGGAATATCGATGCAGACCCCATGCTTGAAACCGGTCTTAACGACTACCATCTGACAGGGGCGTCACCATGCATAGACGCAGGTACGTCAGAGGGAGCGCCGGACACGGATATTGAGGGGAATATCAGGCCGCAGATAGCGGGCTATGACATGGGAGCTTATGAGTATCTTGCTGACAACGATGGGGATGGCGTGCCCGACTATTTCGAAATGGGGCCTGATCCAGCGAACCTGGATCCTGGTTATGACGGCAACAATGACGGCATTCCTGATTCTCAACAGGGTAATGTGTTCTCCACCCCCACCATTGACGGGGGCAACTACGTGACAGTGGCCTGTCCTGACCCGGCCTTCTTCACCAACGCAGGACCGGACCGCAGTCCCTACCCTGCTGACTCCCCGCCAGGCGTGACGTTCCCGTTCGGGTTCTTCCGCTTCACGGTGAACGATGTGGGTCCCGGCGGAGCCACGACCGTTACCCTTTACCTTCCGGCGGCGGTTGATAGCTATTGGAAGTTCGGGCCCACGCCGGATGACCCCACTAATCACTGGTATGAATTCACTTATGACGGCGAGACGGGCGCAGTGTTTAATGACGACAACAGTATTTCGCTTCATCTTGTGGACGGCCTAAGGGGAGATCACGACCTCAACGCCACAAACGGAACTATTGTCGAGCCAGGAGCACCCAGCATCGGAGCACTCGTCACGCCCACCTACGACAGTGACGACAGTGTCTGCTTCATCAGCACTGCAGGAAACAGCTTGGGATTCTAGCGGGAATTTTGTTTAGGCACTTTTCTGTTGTTTAGAGTCATAGGTTCAAGTAAAAAAGGCAGGGTCAGCAATGGCCCTGCCTTTTTTGGTGCTGGGCAAAGACACTGTGTCATTTCGAGAAGCATAGCGACGAGAAATCTTATTGCGAGGCGGGCCTGCCGCGCCGACTTGTCCCGCCATAGCTTTAGCGACGGCGGAAGCCTTGCCTGCCCTGAGTCTGCCGAAGGGGCGAAGACGGGCGGTTGAAGATTTCTCCCTGGCCCAGACCTGGATTACTATCCCGACAGCTTATACTATCAGTAAGCGCCAGGGCGGGCCCTTTGGTCGAAATTACAGAGCCGAAGGGGTCGAAATGACAAGAAGCTGAAGCCTGCCGCAGGCATGCGGCTTTCGCTTAACGCGAAGCGTTTAGCGGAAGACGGGAGATAAACTCGGAAGAAACTCTGGGATCTCTGTGATCTCTGTGAGAGATTTCTTTTTGTCTGTGTCAGTCTGCGTGGGTCTGCGGCTAATTCATCACCTAAGAGAGGAACAATGACAAAACCCAAAGTCTATGTGACGCGGATGATTCCTGAGGCAGGCATCGAGTTGCTCAGTGAAACCTGTGACGTGGAGGTGAATCCGGAAGACCGGCCCCTGACGCGAGCCGAACTTCTCGAAAACGTCCAGGGGCGGCAGGGAGTCATCGGCCTCCTGACGGACAAGATCGACAGCGAGTTCTTTGATGCCGCTTCAGAGATCAAGGGATATGCAAACTATGCCGTGGGATTCGACAATATCGATATCCCTGAAGCGACCAGGCGAAAATTGCCCGTATCCAACACCCCGGACGTACTCACAGATGCTACAGCGGAGATGGCGTGGGCACTCCTTTTTGCCGTGGCGCGCAGGGTGGTCGAGTCCGATCAGGCGATGCGTTCCGGAGCCTGGAGCGGTTGGGGGCCTCTGCAGTTCATAGGTGGCGATGTCACGGGAAAGACGCTGGGCATCCTGGGCGCGGGACGCATAGGGACCGTAATGGCCCTTATGTCTAAGGGGTTCAAGATGAAGGTGTTGTACACGGATTCCTCTCCCGGCAAAATTAACCCGGTTCTTGAAAAGGAGCTTGGAGCGAGAAGTGTGGGCTTTGAGGAGCTTCTTGAGGAATCGGACTTCATCAGCATTCATGTGCCACTTAGATCAGACACCCGCCATCGGTTTAATGCTGCCGCCTTCAAGAAGATGAAGAAGACGGCCTACCTTATTAATACCGCCAGGGGACCGGTAATTAATGAAGCCGATCTGGTGGAGGCGCTCAAAGAAAAGGAGATCGGCGGCGCGGGTCTTGACGTATACGAATTCGAACCCAAGATGGCTGAAGGACTTGCCGCCCTGGACAACGTTGTGACGGCAGCCCACACCGGCTCGGCCACAGCAGAAGCGCGAAAGAACATGGCTATTCTGGCAGCGCAAAACCTCCTGGCCATGCTGAGCGGCCAACGGCCGCCCACGTGTCTGAATCCTGAAATATATGAATGAAGAAAGGCGCACCCGCCTTCGCCCCTTCGGCAGACTCAGGGCAGGCAAGGCTTCCGTCTACGTCAAGACTACGACGGACAAGCCGGCGCGCCAGGGGGGCGTAAGGCAGAAAGAAGATTTGTTGTGCTGGTAATCAAATGTGCGGCGTGCAAGAAGAAGCTTTGGAAGTATGACAAGATTGGTCCAGGGGAAGTCTTGCGGTGCCATAAGGCCAGGATTACGAGAATGTATGAGGCGAATCAGGAAGACGATAGGGTGAAGTGTCTGTGCGGCAAAGATGTCGGTATCGATAAAGGAAGCTATGTAAAGATGATTGGAAAGGCGTTTACTTATACGGGGACGAAGAGGAACTGACCATACGGCAGGACAACCAAATACAAATCTCTCACATAGCTCACAGAGAACTCAGAGAATACTTGGCCTGGTTTTTTGACCCCGGTTAAATAGGCTCCGCCCGCCTGCCATTGCAAGGCCTGTCCGCCAATCGGCGAAGCCGGACGGGCACGAGCGGGCAGGCATTTAACGGGACAGGGACGGAAAAACCAGGCCAACAGCTCCGCCCCGCAAAGCGAGAGCTTTATTATCATGATCAAAGGACTGCCACCGATGGAGAACAGAATAAGGGGGGAAATGTCAGAAATCAACGTAACCCGCAAAGATGACGAGACGTTTGAAGTCACTGTGCGTGGCTCAACCACCACGACGCACACCGTCAAGCTACCAGATAGCTACTACCACAAATTGACCGCCGGCAAAGTGTCCGCAGAAACACTCATCGAAAAAACATTTGAGTTCTTGCTCGAACGAGAAAGCAACACGATGATTCTCACGAGCTTTGATCTCCCGGTCACCGGGGATTACTTCCCGGAGTATGAGAAGACGATCGCCGGTCGTTTCTGATTATACATGTCTGTCATTGCGGGCAAAACAAAGGAGGGACAAGTATGGCAATAGTCAACGGCAGCGAAGGATCCAGAGGTATTGGCTTCAGCCTGGCAATTCTGATTATTGTGGTACATGCAGTGTTGATGCTTTCCGGATGTGGGCGCATAGCCGAGTACCACAACGAAGAAGGACTCGCGGATAGTAGGAAGGGCGAGTATGACGAGGCTATAGACGATTTCAGCAAAGCTATTAAGTTGAAGCCCGACGTTGCCAAGTATTACATAAACAGGGGGCTTACCTACGGAGGCTTCAAGGGCCAGCATGACAATGCCATAGCCGACTTTAGTAAGGCGATCGAGATCGAACCCGGCAACTATGAAGCCCATTCTTATCGGGGGCTTGCCTATCGATTCAAGGGTGCGTATGAAGAAGCCATATCTGACTTCAGCAAGGTCATAGAGTTTAACCCCAATGAGGCTTCCGGTTATTTGCTTCGTGCGGATGCCTATTTTCGCAACGGTGAGCATGACCGGGCTGTTGATGATTGCAGCAAAGCCATTGCATTGAATCCGGAGAACCATTATGCCTACTTTCACCGGGGAAATGCTTATAAAGCCAAAGGTTCGTACGACGAGGCCATCTCGGACTACGACAAGGCTATCGAGTTGAACCGGGGGCGTGGTGAGTCATACGTCGGCCGAGGGTACGCCCGTTACGCCAAGGGAGAATATGACAAAGCATGGGAAGACGTCGACATGGCAGCGAGCCTGAATCAACAGGTTGATCCCGAATTTCTAAAGGACCTTGAAGAGGCGTCCGGCAGAAAGGAATGAACTCAAAATGACACCGCCTGCACATTGTGTTTCGGGACTCCGGTCCGGTGGTTGTGAATCCGGCTCTGGTTAGGTCGCAAACCTTGTGCTATGGTTGTGACATCTTCATTTTCTGAACTGCAGAAGCGAATCTCAGTACAGTATGCTTATTGCTCAAACTTGTGAGGAAATGACTTTATGAAAACTTATGGCCTCAAGGTTCGCATCCTCATTCAGCTGACGTTGGCTACCGTACTCTTGCTGGGCGCATTCCTATTCAGTTCCAATCAGAGCCGCAAAAAGCACACGATAAATTACGTGCTGGACACCGTTGATGCCGTGGAAACGTTGTTCGCGAGCCAGTTGAAAAGCGACGCAAGCATGATGGGGGCTGTGCTGGACGTGCTCCTGCGTGACGAACAACTCAAGGCTGCTATGAGAGATGGAGACAGGAAGAAGCTGTTTGAGGGCACTATAACGTTA
>JAQBAU010000217.1:0-3276 GCA_032126655.1 Desulfobacterales bacterium | reverse complement strand
CCAAGAATAGGCCCCTACTATCTCTGGCGTCTGTCGTCGCAAGCCCTGTAAACCTGCGAGTAGCAGCAATATGCCGGCAACCAGTACGGCTAGCTGCAAAAATATCTCGGCTGAAGTGCCCATTCACCCCAACGCACATTCTTATTAAGAACGATGAGAAAATCTATCTCGTTTATACGACGTATGTTGCCCATACCGCAAGTCTATGAGACCTTTTTGCATAACCCCTTTTCAGCCCTTTGTGTAAACTCTTTGACTCATCCAGGAGCCTGCTCACTATAATCTATAGTGATTGTCAGAAATATGTTCCGATTGAAGACAAGAAAATGCTAGACATTGTTTTCACAGTGTGTCATGAAGTTGTTCATGGCACGGGCGCTGTTAAAACCCAACCCGGACAACGCCGGCATTCATGAGCTCAAAGAAGCTGGTCGGGTCGGTTCCGATGAGACTGCACTGCGTTGTACGGCGATCCAGATGTTGATTGTTGGGATCTCCCGTGCCCAAGTCTGTCAGGCGTTAATTGTGACCGAACGTGCCTTACGCAAATGGATTGGTGCTTTTAACGATAAAGGCGTTGACGGGTTGATTGTCAAAAAGCGTCCTGGCCGAACCGCTATGCTTCGAGGCAAACAAGCTGAAGAACTGGCCCAACTCATTGAAGATCCTGAAAGGGCCGATAGGACTTTCTGGACTGCCAAGGCCTTTCACGGCTATATCAGCCAAGCGTATCAAGTTGAATGCAGCTATGAAACTGTGGTGCGTTTTTTCCATCGACAAGGCTTTGCTCTAAAAGTACCCCAACCCTGGCCGGACCGTCAGGATGAAGCGCAAAGGGATAAATTCCGACAACAGCTTAAAGACCTGTGCGAAGATCCTAACGTGGATCTTTGGTTTGCCGACGAATCTGGGTTCGAGGGAGACCCCCGTCCCAGAAGACGATGGGACCGCAAGGGCCATAAAACCAGAGTCACCAAAAATGGTGACCACCTTCGCATGAACGTTATGGGCATGGTCTGTCCACGCACGGGCGAATTCTTTGCCATCGAAACGTCTCACTCGGATTCTGAGACGTTTCAAGCGTTTCTGGATGAGGCGAATAAATTCATCGGTTTTCAAAGACGTCGAAATATCCTCATCCTCGACAATGCCTCCTGGCATCGGCGCAAATCAATGGAATGGCGCGGCTGGCAGCCTATGTATCTGCCGCCATATTCACCAGACCTTAACGTCATCGAGCGCATCTGGCTCGTTATGAAAGCACGCTGGTTTAACAACTACGTTTGCCGAAATGTGGACCAACTCATTGAACGACTTGACCAGGCAATTCTTGACGTCATCCATAACCCAGATCAAACTCAAAAAACTGCCGCAATCGGAACGTTATTGTGACAACCGCTATATCCCTTAGAAAGTCATTCGGTCTTTAATCTCATCAATATTATCAGCTTCATAGACTTCGACATCCGGAGAATCCATGTCTACTTCAAACCCGTAATGCT
Source organism: Desulfobacterales bacterium (assembly GCA_032126655.1). Taxonomy (GTDB): domain Bacteria; phylum Desulfobacterota; class Desulfobacteria; order Desulfobacterales. Next base: position 1,774 of record JAQBAU010000217.1, on the reverse strand, counting down.
GGCTCACGATTTTCTCTATTTCTTTTTCAGTGAACTGATCCCGTGGAATCTTGAGAGATATCAGTTCATCCTTTTCGGGGCCGATCAACGAAGACTTTTCAGCGGGCAAGTAGATTGTATTATGTGTAAAATCAACAGCAAATGCGACAATTCCCGGAATGAGAAAAAACAGCAACCCAATACCGTCAAGGACGGCGATACCGGCATCAACCTTACCTTTTGATTGACCACGTCTTTCAGGATGCATGAAGTAGCCACATCCAGCAACCTGAACAAACATCGCAACAACTACGACTGCAACCATAACCATTCTGAACCCGCTTTTGCGATTCATCGCTCCCCCCCCTTTCTTTAAGCTGTCAAAGGCCTATTCAAACGGTGGAAAGGCTCCGAGCCAACCCAACCGTAAGCTACTCCGGTTCTTCGAACCAATCAAGCAGTTTCTCCGTGAAGAATACTGGTCAGTTATTGCTATGGGAGCTACAGGAATCTCCAATAAGACGATTTGTGAAGGGGTCTGACCCTACCCCTACTATTCGTCCAGTTCGTCAAGTGAATCGGTCTCGGCCGCCTCCGATGTTTCAATGCGGCCATCCTTGCTGTCAACCGAAGGTTTGCCAGAGATGGCAGTGAGGATTTGACTGCTGACAGGGGGGCATCCCGGAATGAAGATCCCGCTCTCACGGTGGAGCGCCACACAATTACCAATGCACAGAGTTCCCTCCGGCACTTCTTCATGGCCCTTGCCAATGGCTATGCACAGATTCCTGTCTGAAGGAAAATATTCGAACAGACGATCATGGTAGTGTTTCAAAAAAAGAAACAGGGTCGACACACACGCACTGCATGAGTTCTTGTCCAAAACATCGATATTCGGAAACTCGATCGAGATACTCTCCGGCGGACGAGCAAACGGAGAACTCCAGTCGTGCCAGTTGTCAGGCGATACCTCAATTGAGTCCAGGTCGATGATGCCGTAACCTCGCCCTGCACCGATGCGCAAATGCGGAATGTCTTCTGCCGTCGTACCCATCAGCCGACATGCTATGGCGTCTGCTGCAAAGACGTCAGGGCTCACAACCACCACGTCGAGCGGCTTGGCTTCGCCGGCGCTGGGACCTATCCCTTCCATACCCACGGTGCCGTCAATGATGGACAGATGCGGGCGTAGGACCGAGGACAGATCAGCGATAGCTATGTCGATTGGCTTGTCGTCGTCCCCTTCGACCGGCTGCAACATATGCAGCTGCACCTTCTGGCGCCGCCAGAGACAGCCCTTCATATTCTTCACAGCCAGTGTCACACCGGTGTGCATGTGCATCTTCATGACCGGGACGGATACGACGATATCGTATTCGCACGCTTCCGGGCACACCTTAAGAGAATCGATCGCAATACCGTCAGGGACCGGCACCTCGACGAAGCGCCGGGCATCCATGTCTATCATGAGGCAATCACGCTCACGCGCAATGGATGTAATACCGGCCGCATCAAAGGCTTCCTCCACCTTAACGCCCAATATGGGGCTTTCGCCGACAGCTACCTCTGCACCGGCTTCCCTGAACACGTCGATGGCAGCGGCTACGACCTGTGGGTGGGTGGTTATGCCTGATCCCGGAGGGGCAACCCGTCCGACATTGGGCTTCAGGAGCACACGTTTCCCTCTGGCCCGGGAAAGGTCCAACTGTCCGAGTGCCGCACGCGTGTTGTCATACGGACCGTTTCCTCCGGCAACATGAACGGACGGGCGTCCGGGAGAGTGCAGGAACGGGTT
>JAQBAU010000216.1:0-14456 GCA_032126655.1 Desulfobacterales bacterium | reverse complement strand
GGATGACTCGGGCCAACAGGGGCTGGCCGCCACCCAATCGCTTTAGCACATCGTGTGCGATTAATATGTGGGTTAGCTCCTTTGCCATTTTTGCAGTATTAGCATGGAGCGGTTCACCGTGACAAATAAGAAACGGGCGGTCATTAGCTGGTGCATGTATGACTGGGCAAACTCAGCTTTCGCCACAACCATCTTGGCCGCTATCCTTCCGGTCTATTTTGCCTCACTTGTGCCGGAGGAGGGGGTTTTCGTCCGGCTTGGCTTCTGGAACTTCACGACCACGGCAAGTTCCGTTTGGGCCTATGGGATATCTTTCTCCCTCTTTGTGACCGCCCTGTCAGCTCCGATCCTTGGAGCCCTCGCCGATTTCACCAGCTCCAAAAAGAGATTTCTCTTCTTTTTTACTTATGGCGGTGTGGTTCTTACGTCGCTCCTGTTCTTTGTGCAGGAAGGGGACTACTGGCTTTGTCTCATGCTATTCGTAGCAGCCAACATTGGATTTGCGGGCAGCATGACCTTTTACAACGCATTTTTGCCCGACGTGGCTGGTGCAAATGAAATGGATTCGGTCTCGGGGAGAGGATACGCCTATGGTTACATCGGCGGAGGACTTTTGCTGGCCGTCCACGTCGTGATGATTACCTACCATGAGACTTTTGGGATAGCGGACAAATCGTTAAGTATACGGATAAGCCTTGCTTCCGTGGGAATATGGTGGGGTCTTTTTGCAATTCCGCTCTTTGTTTGGGTTCCTGAGGTTGGAGGTTTGCATCACAAACCCAAGGGTTTTTCATATCTCTCGCACAGCTTTGGCCGCATCTACAGCACGGTAAGATCCTTTCGACACAATCGGGATCTGCTTTGGTTCCTTGCAGCTTTTCTTGTTTATAATGATGGTATTCAGACTGTCATCGCCATGGCGGCGATCTTTGGCAAGACTGCGCTCGGCCTTGATACAGGGACGCTCATCGGCACGCTTCTCTTGACGCAGTTCGTTGCCTGGCCGGGGGCACTCGTCTTTGCGAAGCTGGCGGGGCACATCGGATCCAAAAAATCGATCATGATCACGTTGGTATTGTGGGTCGGTATTGTGACATATGCCTATTTCTTAACGTCGGCTCTTGAATTCTGGATACTTGGCGGAATGGTAGGTCTTGTTCTGGGGGGCAGCCAGGCGATCAGCCGGTCCCTGTACGCACAGTTGATTCCTAAAGCGAGACCCGCTGAGTTCTTTGGTTTCTTTACGATCAGCGCAAAGTTTGCGTCTATCTTCGGCCCTCTGGTTTTTGGATTGATTACGGACCTCTCAGACAACCCGCGCAATGCTATTGTTTCGCTGATCCTATTCTTTGTCCTAGGGATGGTGATGTTGGGTCTGGTGGACGTGAAAAGAGGAAAGCTTAAGGCCATCCAAGAATAGGACCTGTCTCAAAAAATGTGGATCAGGGTTCAGACCGCCGAGTGCTGACCTCGCCACGAGTATTGGAGTACTGGAGTATTGGAGTGTTGGGATTTTTCCTCATTACCCCACCACTCCATCAATCCATTACTCCCTTTTTGGTCATTGTTTGGGGCACACTTCACTTTGTGTCGTATTTGCGGCTTACGCCTCGAACACAATCCGGATTTAACGCGGTGTCTTTATGCGGGGAGAGGCAATCACGGAATTATGTGAGTTTTTCCGGGGAGACGACACTAGGGGAGAAGGACGCTAATTGCCCCTTTCGTCCAGATAGAGGGTGAGGGCTATGGCAGCGACTTCTTCCGGGGTCAGGCCTTTTGAACCAGGCGACTCCTTGGACCCCTTCCTGGCATCCAGACGGGCAAAAACCCTACCCGAGATCTGCATGACGATCTGAAGCATACCGAGCACCACAAAAATGCCTATAAACCGTATAACCAATGTGGAAAGCGCGTAGCCCCAATCAATCTGTTCCATGCGTCAATAGCTCTTTGTTGGCAAAAGCCGGAGATTGATCCCTGTCTTGGTTAACTACAAGTGCCTAAAGTGTCTAAAGTGCGCTAGAGTGCCTAGAGTTGCCTGCATGGCGCATGGCGCATAGGGCATAGCGTTTATTGTTTCACGCTCTGCGCCCTGCGCTTTGCGCTATGCTTTCGCACTCCGCATTAGTTTCTTGCTTTTCCTTTGAGCTTTGAGCCCTATCCAAACATCGCTATAAACATCCCTGCCGCCGAAGCACTACCAATCACTCCCGCAAGATTTGGCCCAATAGAATGCATTAGTAAGAAGTTACTCGGATCCTCCTGTTGGCCTACCACCTGTGAGACGCGTGCAGCCATGGGAACGGCTGAAACGCCTGCCGAGCCGATGAGAGGATTCATCTTGTCCTTGAGAAAGAGGTTCATGATCTGGACGGTCCAAATTCCACCCATCGTGCAAAGAGCGAAATCCACCAGGCCAAAAGTAAAAATAAGTAATGGCTTGGCAGTGAGAAACTTGTCAGCCTGCATGGTAGCGCCCACGGACACGCCCAGAAATATAGTCACGATATTCATAAGGGAGCCCTGGGCAGATCCGGCCAGCCTATCTACAACACCACTTTCTCTCATGAAGTTTCCCAGCATAAACATTCCCATGAGTGGCGTTACTGCCGGAACCAGAAGTGCGATGACCGCCGTAACAATCAGAGGAAAGCATGTTTTTTCAAGCTTTGACACGGGTCTCAGCTGCTTCATAATGATTTTTCGTTCTTTTTTGGAAGTCAGCAGCCTCATGATCGGAGGTTGAATGAGCGGGACCATGGCCATATATGAGTAAGCAGCCAGGGCGTTGGCACCAAGGAGATGGGGTGCCAGCTTGGCCGTGAGGTAGATCGTGGTGGGTCCGTCAGCGCCCCCTATGATACCGACCGACGCGGCTTCCTTCAGGGTAAAACCACACAGGAGGACCCCTATAAAAGTGACAAATACCCCGAGTTGGGCTCCGGCCCCAATAACCAGGGTTTTCGGGTTGGCAATAAGAGGACCAAAATCGGTCATGGCCCCAAGTCCCAGGAAGATAAGACACGGGACGACCTCCCATTCTATGCCGTAATGATAAAAAATGTTGAAGAGCTCTCTTTTGCCGTGCTCGTCAAAACCCATGAGGGGGGTGAGGGGAAAGTTGACAATGAAGATTCCAAAGCCGATGGGCAACAGGAGCAAGGGCTCGTATCCTTTTGCTACAGCCAAGTAGATGAAGAAGAGCCCGATCCCCCACATGATCATGAGCTTGTAGTGAAGATTGAAAAGCCCGGTTTGCGTGTGCAGGATGTTTAGTAAGACGCTAATGAATCCGTCCCAAGTCATACCTGAAGTCCTTTAGGTCGGACGCCAAGAACAAATGACGTGCAGAAGGCCTGATGTTCAAAACACCCTGGGCAAAGCCACAGAGTGTCGTATGGCGGGATTTACCGGAAAACAGAGTAGAGGTCAAGGAGATTCCAAAGCCGAAAGCTGTCAGACCCAGGCTGATGCCTCCGTAACCCATGCGTTGGGAAACATCAGCGCCGCATTACTCCCGGACAATTCGACTTTCGCCGGGTTGCATGACAGGGTCTCCCTCTATGGTGATCCTCAGGTTTCGTTCCATCTCCATGTCCAAGATTTCCTTGCGCTTCCTGTTCAGTAAGTAGCTGGCCACCTTGATTGGAACAATTCCTTTTACCTCCGTGATGTTTTCCTTCGGGGTTTCCGAGCGGAGCCGTCGCAGAAATTCGAGCGCGAGTCTCTCGGCGGAGGGCACAAGCCCTTTCCCCTGACAATGCGGGCACGGCATGAAGCTACCATACTCCACGGACGCGGCAATCCTTTGTCGGGACATTTCCATGAGACCAAACTTGGAGATTCGTCCCACGTCGATTCGGGCTTTGTCCAACTTAGCATGCTGTCTCACGGCCTTTTCCACGGACGAAATATGTTTTCGTTCGCGCATATCAATGAAATCCAACACGATGAGGCCACCCAAATCCCGGAGGCGAAGTTGACTGGCAATCACGGCCGCTGCTTCCATGTTGATCGCAAATGCGGTTTCTTCCATAGACCCTTTGCGTGTGGCTTTGCCGGAATTGACATCAACAGAGACTAGGGCCTCTGTCGGACTAATGACGATGTGGCCGCCGGACTTCAAAGGAACTTTGCTCGCAAAGATGGAGGCTATCTGGTCTTCGATGTGATGCCTGCTGAAGATCGGTTGTGGGTCTTTGTATAGTCTGACGGTTTTTGTGTGTCTGGGAGATATGATGCGCATGAATTCCTTCGCATCCCGGAAAACGTCCTTGTTGTCTATGAGAATCTCCGTGACATCCGCGGAAAAATGATCCCGGATGACCCGAATGGCCAGGTGACGTTCCTTATAAATGAGGGAAGGGGCAAGGCTGGAGATACCCTGTTTCATGATGTTCTTCCAGAGACGTTGGAGGTAATGGATGTCTTTGGAAATGTCACGTTTCTTGTAGTTCTCACCCGCCGTACGAACAATGGTGCTGAAACCCTCCGGAACCTTCAAGGAGTTGATGATGTCTTTTAAACGTTGTCTCTCTCGTTCATCTTCGATTTTTCTCGAAATCCCGGAAGTTTTCCCGCCCGGCATCAATACAACATAACGCCCGGCCAAAGAAATGTAAGTGGTGAGCATAGCCCCCTTTCTCAGGATCGGCTCTTTTGTCACCTGAACCAGGAGCTCTTGCCCGCGCTGAATGAGGCGCTTGATACCACGAGGTCCTTTCTCGTCAGTTGCAGCCTTGTCAATATAGTAGTCGCTGTGGATATCATCTTGCTGCAAGAAGCCGTTTCTTTCCGCGCCGTAGTCAATGAAGGCAGCTGCCAAGCTTGGCTCCACTCGCACCACCACTCCTTTGTAAATGTTTCCTCGGGTGATTTCACCAGCTGTGGTCTCGATGCTGAAGTTCTCAAGGCGCCCCCCTTTCATAAGAGCAACCCGGCATTCTTCAGGATCAACCGCATTGATAACGATCTTAGTTGGTTCTTCTTTTTGTGTCATTGTGGCCCGGGGACTCTGGAAGAAATGAGCGGCTCCTGTGTGAACTCGGTTGTTCATCAAAACTAGTAGTAAGCTTACGTATAGTACCTTACGCTGGAATTGATTCAGATTCAAGCTATAATTCGGTCCCGTAGGATGAAAGCAGTTCTATTGATGCGTCTCATAAAAAACTTGCATAATTCCCAGAATCGCACAGGACACAAAAACTGAAAGCACCAAATCCCTACTGTTCTCAAGGCGAAGGCCGCAAACCGTATTTCATCTTGAAGAGGGAACACTAAAGCGTGTTTCGGTCATTAGATATAGCGGCTTGCGCCTTGAGAACATCAGGAATTTGCGGCCTCCGCCTTGAGAACGGTAGGAATTTGGTGCTTGGAATTTGGAATTTCTCAATTTGATGAATGCGGCTATATTCCTTGACAGACAAAGCCTCCAAGAGTAAGGAAGGCACTTAGGTTCCGCGGATTCTCTACAAGATCACACAACAGACCTTGGTGTTAGAAATCATGATCAATAGGAAAGACGACAGTATTGACGGGTATTACGTCGGCATTGATGCCGGGTCCGTAAGCCTGAACTGTTGTGTCATCAATCACGCCAAAGAAATCGTGTATGAGCCTCCGTACAAACGCCATCTGGGAAAAGTTGAGGAAGAAGTTCTAAAGCTCGTCCATGAATTGTACGAGAGATTCGGCAGACAAAACATAAAAGCCATCGCCTTTACGGGGAATCATGGGCAGAACATTTGCCAACAGATGGGCGGCTTCTATGAATTCGAGACCATTAGCCAGGTGTTGGGTGGGGTGTATGTAGAGCCGGATGTGCGCACGATCATCAGCATGGGGGGACAGGACACGGCCCTTTTTCAGATCAACCATGATGACAATAACTGGGAACTTGAATACTTTAACACTAATGGTCCGTGTGCATCCGGCACCGGATCCTTCATCGATCAACAGGCACAGCGGCTGGCCACATCCATCTACGACAAGAAAGTAGATATATCTCAAGGCCAGATCGACAGCATACTGGCTGAGTTCATCAAGCTGGGTCTCAGAGCTAAGAACCCAGCCAACGTGGCGTGCCGGTGTACGGTCTTTACCAAGTCGGACATGATCCACCTGCAGAATAAGGGGGAGAGGCTTGAGGACATCATCTATGGACTGCACATAGGGAACGCTAGAAACTACATGAGCACCATTGTTTCCAATCGCGTTCTTCAACCGCCGATTCTTTTTGTTGGCGGACTCTCAATGAACGAGCTCCAGGTGCGTGCCTTTGAAAGCTATTTTCCGGGTATGGTTGTTCCAGAGCACAATGCGTCGGTTGGTGCCCTGGGAGTGGCTCTGCAGGCCCTCGAATCGGGGATAGAGAATACCATGAATCTGGACGGGGCCACTGATAGCAGGGAGCAAGATTCATTGTCACTACCCGTGGCCCCGAGATTAGAGCTGAAGCTGACGGATTTTCCAGAAGACAATGCGGTTCGAAAATGGCCGACCCAGACGAAGATCAACGTGTATCTCGGCATCGACATTGGTTCAACAACCACGAAGAATGCCCTGATCACCGAGGATCGAAAAATCATTCACAAAGAATATGTCCACACCCAGGGAAAGCCGGTAGAGGTGACGCAAAGGTTGTTGGAAGCGATTCGGGATGACATGGGAGACAAGATTGAAATCATCGGAACCGCCACCACCGGATCAGGCAGAAACGTGGTGGGAGATTTTCTGAATGCAGATCTGATCATTGACGAGATCACGGCTCACGCAAGAGGGGCCGTAGAAATCGATGCATCCATCGACACCATTTTCGAAATTGGCGGTCAAGACTCGAAGTACATTTATATAGCCAATACCTATCCTCTCGATTTTGACATGAACAAGGTGTGCGCGGCCGGCACCGGGAGCTTCCTCCACGAACTTGCCAACAAATACGGAATCAATATCGTGGATGAATTTCAGGAAATCGCTCTTTCCACAGATCGTCCAATTAAACTGGCGGAGCGATGTACTGTTTTCATGGAGTCAGACCTCGTTTCCTATCATCAAAAAGGAGTCTCAAGGAACGATCTCATAGGGGGCCTTTGTTATGCCATTGTCCACAACTATCTCAACCGGGTTGTTGAGAAGAGGAAGGTTGGCCAAAAGGTTATGTTTCTTGGCGGGCCTTCCCTAAACAAAGGTGTCGTTGCTGCTTTTGAGAATGTCCTCGGTCGGGGTCTTGTCGTCCCCAAGCACAGAGAAGTGCTTGGGGCTTTCGGTGCAGCCATCAGCGTGCAGGAGAAGATGGCTCGTGAGAACAAGAGGGAAAGTATCTATCGGGGGTTGGACAGCGCCATAAATGATCGAATGGCTTACAAGGAGAAGATTTGCCGAGCAGACTCCAACTGTCACAACCAGTGTAAGCTCAAGATATACGACTTTGACGGCAGGAAGAGCATCTGGGGTGGAGAGTGCGGCCGGTATGAATTGGTCGGAAAGAAGGGCCGAAAAGAAGAAAACTACTTCAAGCTGAGAGATGAGGTCTGGCGTGCCCACATGTCTGGCGTCTATGCAGAATTGGGGGAAGAGCCTGTCATGGAGTTAGACGGCCGGCCGACGGTTGGGATGCAAGGAGCGCTTTACACCCTCCAGACCGGGGTCTTATGGACGCATTTCTTCGACCGGCTCGGTTTCAGGGTGGTTATGACACCGCCTACAAACAGTCGTATCTCGAGTTCCGGCATCGAGGCCATGACTGCTGAAACCTGTTATCCGATCAAGGTGTCTCATGGGCATGTGAAGGAGCTCATCGGAAAAACAAGATACCTTTTTCTCCCCTCTTTGGTGAACATGGCCACTCAAGAAGATTCTGAGATGGGGTACTATTGCCCTCTTGTACAGGCGAACCAGTACATGGTCCGCAATGCCCTCGATCTTGACACAGCCTCGATCCTCAGTCCGATTGTCCATTTGAAGTATGACACGCCGACCCTGGCCATAGAACTCGGAAACCACCTTGCTCGCAAGCTCGGAACAAGTCGCTCAGAGATGAATGATGCACTTGAATACGGGCTGGAAAGACAAGATAGGTTCGAAAGGGACATGTACATAAAAGGCCAAGAGATCATGGAAAGCCACAGCCCTGAGAGTCCTCTGGTTGTGGTCACAGGCCGTTCTTACAACCTGTATGATGATAGGCTGAACTTGAGGCTCGGCCAGAATCTGGCCAAGATTGGGGTTGCCGGACTTCCCATGGACTTCATTGACACCACGTCTGTGGATCTGTCTGATTTTCCTTCCATGTACTGGGGGTCGGGAGTCCAGATTCTGAAGACCGCAAAAATCGTGGAAGCTCAACCCAACTACTTCGGCCTTCATATCACCAACTTCAGCTGCGGTGCAGACTCCTTCATTGAACACTTTTACAAGCACCTCATGGGAAACAAGCCTTATCTCATTCTGGAACTGGATGAGCACAGTGCGGTGGCCGGTGTCATGACTAGATTGGAAGCCTATAAGAACGTCATTGAAAACACCATGCAGAAGCTGAGTAACGGCTTCTTTGTGGGATTAAAGGCAGCCAACTGACGTGGAAATGGAAGCACAAAGAAGTACGACTTTTCGATCGCTGTCCGAAAACGTCGGGCAGTTCAGTCTTCGGGACAAGACCTTTCTCATCCCCGAGATGAATAGAATTGGGGCACACACCCTTGCCGGCGTCTTCAGGAGTTTCGGCGTGAATGCTCTCGTCATGGAAACTTACAAGGGCCTTGACCTTGGCAAGGAGTTCACCTCGGGCAAGGAGTGCTTTCCTTGCCAGGTAACCACCGGTGATGTTCTGTTTCATCTGAAGACCGAAAAAGAGCGACTGGGGAAGGATTTCAGGGCTGAGGATTATATATTTTTTATGCCCGAAGCCGAAGGCCCCTGTCGTTTCGGCATGTATAACAAATATCAGAGAATCGTCCTTGATTCTTTCCCGGAATTGAGAAAGGTGAAAATTGGCTCACTCACCTCGTCGAATTCGTATGCCCTCAAGGGGATGATTGAGCAAGAACAGGCACGGGATTTTCGCAAGGTCGCTTACTTTTCCGTAGTGATCGCTGACATCCTGGACAGGCTTCTTTGGCGGATAAGGCCCTATGAAAAAGAAGAGGGTTCTACGCACGCTTTCATTGAGCGATCCATGGCGACGATGGCCGAGTTCTTTGAATCTTACGGTGCCAAGAAAGATTTTGAGCGGATCCTAAAAAAGCTGGAAGAAATCGTCAAAGAGGGTAAGGCCCTCATTGACCCCAGCATTCCTCCCAAGCCCCTCATAGGGATCGTGGGTGAGATTTACCTGAGAACCCACGTCCAATCCAACCAGGATATCATCAGGATGCTCGAGCGTCACGGCGCGGAAGTGGTTAATGCTTCTATTGCTGAATGGGTCGACTACACGACGTACGACAGGGTGAGAGAGGCGAAGATCCATCTGAGGCTATATATTAAACAACTCCGTTTCAACAAGGTGAGAGACTGCGTAAAAGAGCTCATGAGTCATGGCGGGGATATGCTGTATCAGCATTTCAGGCAGAATATGGTGTACAAACGGGTGAAGCCCTTGATTGACCTGGCAGGGGATCATCGGGTGGCGCATCTAGACAAAGTCCTGAAAAAGCACGATCTCTATTCTTTTGAGTTAGGCACAGAGGCATGTCTTAGCATTGCCGGAATCATGGAGTATCTGCATCAGGGATATAATGGGGTTGTCAATGTCTATCCTTTCACATGCATGCCGAGCACTATCACCTCGTCCATCATGAGACCGATCTTGAATCGTAAGAAGATTCCCTACATGGACGCGGCCTATGACGGCACCTTTCAGCCTGGCAGGGAGGCCGCCGTCAGGACTTTCATGTATCAGGCGCATCAGCATTGCAGTAAGAACGGCCGGAAGAGGCACTAAAAGAACCGGAGTAATGGAGTACTGGAGTATTGGAGTGTTGGGTTCTTTTCTCATCACTCCAGTACTCCATTACTCCAGCTGAAGTCGTGTTGTTTCTCCCTTTTTGAAAGCTGGTCACTTGTGGGGCCAAAAATCAAACACCCACCGAACGAGGTTCATGGTTACCAGAAAGACGCCCTCGGCACGGGAGACGCGATATCCTGTGCGCATGAACACAACCACAAGAAAGACCATCCCCACCAGAACATAGAGGCTTTGCAGGCCGGCTGCATCGATTGTAAGCGGACGAAGTGTTCCCGCTAATCCAAGCACGCCTAGCACGTTAAAAAGATCGCTGCCGATGAGGTTGCCTACAGATATGCTGTAGCGTCCCTTCATTGCCGCCATCAGTGATATGGCGAATTCAGGCGCAGAAGTCCCTGCAGCCACGACGGTCACGCCAATTGCCCATTCCGAAATACCGAACGTCCGGGCCAAAGAAACAGCCGCCCAGACAAGGAGATGTCCCCCTATGACCACGGTGATGACTCCCAAGATGAAAAGGGGGATGTCTGTCCAGACAAACGGTTCTTCGGCTTCTCTTTCCTCCAGAGGGACCTTCTTCCAGAAGAGATACGTAATGTAGACAACGAGCGTGATCAAAAGTGTAATGGCTTCATGAGAGGCAAGCGTCAAATCACTCAGGAAAAAGACGAGAACCAGTGAGACGCCAAGAAGGAAGAGGCCGTCACGCCACACAAGAGTCGGCGTTGTTTTGATAGTGCGGATTGCGGCAACGCCGCCCAATATAAATCCAAGATTGAAAATGTTGGAACCTACGACATTGCTCACCGATATGTTGGGGAGTCCCTGGATGGCAGCATTGATGGTCACCGCAAACTCGGGGGCAGAAGTACCCATGGCAACGATGGTCAAGCCAATAGCCAGATCAGGCATGTGAAGTTTCCGGGCAATCCGCACCGCCGAATCGACGAGCCATTCGGAGCCTTTCCACAGCAGGACGGTTGATATGGCTATAGCCACGATATTCAATAACATACTCATTTCTCTTTTCTGGGTGTCCTATGGAACAAACGGCTTACGGCGTATGGCTCAATGCGTAAGGTTTGTCTCAATTACTTTCCTTGTGCCCTGCGCCTTGCGCCTTATGCCGGTTCTTGTCCTCCAACTACGGAGGAGCCCAACGTTCTGAAGCGGCGAGATAGACGGACATACTCATCCGCTTCCGCAATTCGTCCCCGTTTTGTGCACCCGGCTGCATAGATGCCACACTTCTCGTGCAAAACGGCAACCGCCGCATCGCATTGACCGGGACTAAGCAAGCCGCTTTCTATGATCTTCTTCAGGGCTTGGATTCGATATCGGTCCATGCCCCGTCTTCTTGAAAGCTGGTCCGGGTGTCCGCCACGTTTTATCACAAGAGGGATGTCAATGAGGTATATGGGAAATAGGCAGGCGACCCTCAGCCAAAGATCATAGTCCTCACATACGGGCAACTTTTCATCAAATCCACCTATCTCATCAAACAACAAAGACCGCATCATCACGGCTGAGGGACTCACAATGCACAGCTCCAGAGATCGTTCAAAGATCATCCCGGAAAACTTCTTGTGGCGGTTTTTTGGGTTGACGCGAAGGCTGTTTCGTATCCAAGTTTCTTCCGTCTGGCAGATCAGGGCATCGGGGCTGGAATCAAAAAACGCGACCTGGGTGGACAGTTTAGCAGGGAGCCACAAATCATCCGAGTCCAGAAAGGCGATAAGCCGGCCGGAAGCTCGCTCAATACCAGCATTTCGCGCAGCGCTCACACCTTGAGTCTCCTGCCTAACCACAAGGATTTCCGGAAAAGCCTGGAGAATCTCAAAGGTGTTGTCAGTAGACCCATCATCTACCACGACGATCTCGAAGTCATGGTAGTCCTGAGCCATAACCGACTCTACGGCTTCACCGAGGGCCCATGCGCGATTGTAGGTAGGTATGATGACGCTTACAGTTGCCATGGAGGAATTAGCATAAATCATAATGTACCATAAATCTCAAACGTTTTTGCCGTCATTGGCCTTATTATTTCCTTGTAATGGGAGGTAGCATGTGCTAATTTTCGCCGACGTTGAAAGAACCGTTTACTCAGCTGCAATCCGAACTGCAATAGCGAGCGCATTCCCTGCAGCTTGCTGCAGGGGGCTTCAATGGGCACCGTGCGTACAATTGGCAGGAACTTTGATTAGGAGTCTATAAGGTGTTAAACGCGCTCCTCGGGGCTATCTCTAGCGACTTAGCAATCGACCTTGGCACGGCCAACACCCTTGTGTATGTCAAGGGAAAGGGAATCGTCCTCAGCGAACCTTCAGTGGTGGCAGTTCGCACAGACAACCGATACAAGAACAGGGTAATGGCGGTTGGAGCAGAAGCCAAACGGATGCTGGGACGCACACCCGGCAACATTGTCGCCATACGTCCTCTGAAGGACGGGGTTATTGCCGACTTTGAGGTGGCCGAAGCGATGCTGCGACACTTCATCCGAAAGGTGCACAACCGCAGAACTCTTATACGGCCGAGAATTATCATCGCCGTTCCATCAGGCATTACGCAGGTTGAGAAGCGTGCTGTGACGGAGTCTGCTGTCTCAGCCGGCGCCCGCGAGGTATTCCTCATCGAAGAGCCCATGGCTGGAGCCATAGGTGCCGGCCTGCCGATTACTGAGCCAACGTGTAACATGATCGTCGACATTGGTGGTGGCACGACAGAGGTGGCCGTCATATCCCTGGCGGGTATCGTTGTCTGCCGGACGATTCGGGTAGGCGGGGACAAAATGGATGAAGCTATTATTCAATACATCAAACGCAAATACAACCTTTTAATCGGAGAAAGAACTGCTGAACTTATCAAGACCGCCATTGGCAATGCTTACCCCGATACGGACAATCTGGAGATGATTGAAGTGAAGGGGAGGGACCTTGTTTCCGGCATTCCCAAGATCCTGGCGATAGATTCGGAAGAAATCCGCGTTGCTATTTCCGAACAGATCGAAGCCATTGTTGAAAGCGTAAAAATATGCCTGGAACAGACGCCGCCCGAACTCGCAGCCGATATCGTCGATCGTGGGATCGTCATGACCGGAGGCGGAGCGTTGCTCAAGAACTTGGACAGATTGCTCCGCGAGGAAACGCATTTGCCCATTACGGTGACCAAGGATCCGCTTTCCACGGTTGTTCTTGGGTCAGGCATGGCTCTCGAGAACATTAATCTCTTGAGAGAAGTTGTGATCAATTAGGGGCAAATTTCCTTGCCATGATGCCATGGCGGGTTCCCACCGAAAACCTTCTTTCGTTTCGTGCATGAGACATGTTTTCAAAAAAGCTGGCAAGGATTCTATGCTTTGTCTTCCTCTCTTTGATTAATATCCTCCTCCTTTCTGTCAGCGCCAAGCATCCACACAGATATACAGTCGTCGATAGGGTAGCCATGGCCGGCATTGTTCCTTTTCAGGAGAGTGTCACCCGCTCTTTGCACTTCTGTCGCGGTATCTGGGATCGCTATTTCGAGTTGGTTGGCGTCCGTGAGGAATGCGAACGGCTCAAGGAGATGCTTGCCGAGGCCCGGATGGAAAGAAGCCACTATCTGGAGTCGGAAATGGCTGCCGAACGTCTTCGGAAGTTGCTGGAGATGAAGTCACAACTTCCCCACCGCCTTCTGCCTGCGCAAGTCGCAGCGTACGACCCGTCCGGTTGGTCTCAGACTATCATTATTAACAGGGGGAGGGAAGACGGGGTTGCAAAGGGGATGGCCGTCATAGATTCCGAGGGGATCGTGGGTCATATTATCAAGGATTTCGACTGGTCTGCGCAGGTCTTGTTGCTGATTGATCAGAGCAGCGCCGTAGATGCTCTTGTTCAGCGAACGCGGTTTCGCGGCATTGTCGAGGGAGAGGCCACCCAAACTTGTGGTTTCAAATACGTTGTTAGAAAAGCAGATATCCAGATCGGAGACACGCTGATATCTTCAGGACTGGATCGAGTGTTCCCCAAAGGTTTGCGGGTGGGCACTGTTGCCTCAGTCTCCAAGCCTGCATCAGGGCTCTTCCAGGAAGTGAGGGTCCAGCCCTTCGTTGATTTTACAAGAATAGAAGAGGTGCTCGTCGTTCTGGAATGATCCGTTTCAGTCTATAAGCTATCTCAAAAACACATTTAAGGCTTGGTAGTCCAGTCGGCAAGGCACAAAGCTCGGGAGTATTGGAGTACTGGAGCATTGGAGTGTTGAAAAAGAGTGTGGAATTTGATCCAGCGGAGACTGTGCTTTTCCCATCACTCCATCACTCCAATTGTTTAGTACTCCAACACTCCGGAATTAGTCTGCCATCTCGTTCCCGAAACCTGATTCGTGTTGTTGAGATGGCTATTCACGGATGACGAATGACCGGTAACGAATGACCATGAAACGAATTGGGCTCATCGCAGGAAGCGGGCAGTTCCCAGGCATTTTTTCGAGGGCTGCCAGGCAAAAAGGGTTGAAGGTG